>VMCP01000207.1 GCA_008081305.1 Bacteroidota bacterium
TGATAAACAGATCGGTGGCATAGAAGTAGAAGTAAGCGAAATTTCTATTGTCGGAAATAGCACAGACTACCCCATTTCCAAAAAAGAACATGGCGTAGAATTCCTGATGGATAAAAGACACCTTTGGTTACGAAGTAGCAGACAATGGGCAATCATGCGCATTCGCAACACCATTATTTTTAGTATTCACAAATACTTCCAAGATCAAGGTTTTGTTCAGATGGATGCTCCTATCTTTACTGGAAATGCCTGCGAGGGAACCAGTACACTTTTTGAAACCGACTTTTATGGAGCTCCCGCTTATTTAAGTCAAAGCGGACAGTTATACGGTGAGGCTATGGCGATGGCGATGGGTAAGATTTACACGTTTGGTCCAACCTTCCGTGCAGAAAAATCCAAGACCCGACGACACTTATCCGAGTTTTGGATGATCGAGCCAGAAATGGCCTTTTATGATATTTTCCAAAACATGGATACCATAGAAGGGATGTTGCAAGCCGTGGTTAAAGATGTTCTTAAGCAATGTAAGCCTGAACTTGAACAAATTGGTAGAGATACAGAAGCCTTGGAAAGTAGCTTAAAATCATTTCCAAGAATGACCTACGACGAGGCTGTTTCTATTATCAAGGGAGAAAAATCCATTAATGGTAAACGCAGTATCGACCTATTAGAAGAAGATCTAAAGAACGCCGAAAACCGTTTGACGGAAATCGATGCCGAAATCAAAGATCGAGAGGATCAAATTGCAGCAGGCGGCATGAAAAAAGGACAGATAAATTTCTTTACGAATAAAATCAATCAGCTCAAGCAGGAAAAAGCCGATGTTGAAGAAGACTTGAGAAACATTCCGCAATGGTTGAATAGCGCAAAGAACTTTGAATATGGAAATGATTTTGGAGGAAGCGACGAGACGGTACTAACCAAATTGTTTGACTGTCCTGTTATGGTATACGACTGGCCGCACGAGGTAAAAGCATTTTACCTTAAACGCAATCCTGAAGATACTCGTTTTGCGCGCGGAGTAGATGTTCTAGCACCAGAAGGATACGGTGAAATCGTGGGTGGTGGAGAAAGAGAAACCAACGTTGAACAACTCGTTGAAAAAATCAAAGAGCACGAACTTCCGATGGAGGCTTTCGAATGGTACTTAGATTTACGACGTTACGGATCTGTTCCACATTCTGGTTTTGGATTGGGATTGGAAAGAGTCGTTGCTTGGGTTTGTAAACTCAAACATGTTAGAGAAGCTATACCATTCCCAAGAATGTACGGTAGACTAACTCCGTAGTTGGCTATCATCTATATGTAAATTGTCGTTTATAAAGAACGATGTTTTATTAATATTGCTTGCTTGAAATCCCTCAAAAACAACGTTTTTTTATCTACTGGTAGCAACCAGGGTGAATCTATACAGATTCTAGAGTCTGCCAACTCGCTAATTGAAAAACAGATTGGTTCGATACGTCGTGCATCTCCAATGTATAAAACAGCAGCTTGGGGTAAAACAAACCAACCCGATTTTGTGAATCAAGCCCTGTGGGTTCAAACCATATTCAGCCCTTTATTGGTCCTAAAAAAATTGAATGATATTGAGAAAAATTTAGGTCGCGTTCGATTCGAGCGATGGGGCCCGAGAAGAATAGATATCGATATCCTATACTTTAACAACCAACATATTAATTTTGAGAAGCTGCAAATTCCGCACCCTGAAATCGCCCAGCGGAATTTTGTTCTCGCTCCTATGATGGATATCGCACCTCAATTTAAGGACCCCTTGGTTAAACTCAGCATAGAAGAGTTATGGAATCAACGAACAGACAAGAGTTCAATACAGCGCATCTAAAACCATTCGGCTTATTCCCAAGCATTGGATTTTTCCATCAATGCATCAAAGCGAAATATGTGCCCATCATTTCTCCACTTGATTCTCAATATTATGAAATTGCTGGACCCAATGGGGTTCAAATACTCCGTTTCCCCCTATCCAAGGCTAGTAAAAAATTAAATCCAGAACATTGGGAGTTTAGCTTTCAAGAAAAGTGGATACGAGAGCATGAAAATGCATTGAAAACAGCCTACGGAAAATCGCCTTTTTTTGAATATTACGAGTATCGCTTTATAGAGATCCTAAAAAGAGAAGACCCCTCTTATTTCAACGTCAAAAAGGAAATAATACATACACTACTTCCACTTATAGGTTTAGATTATTTGACCGTGAACGATAGCACCCAAGCAAATACTGAACATCTTTTTAAACCCAATACCAAAGTTCTACAACAGCCTTATTACCAGACGTTTGAAAATAAATTTGGATACCGCGAAGAGTCATTTATTTTGGACTTACTATTCAATAAAGGAATAGATAGTGTTTTGTATTTTAGTCATTTAGAAGACTCAATGTAAATTCATTACCATCACGTAAAGGTTGTTTACCTTTGTTCATGTGTCACTTCTGAGGAAACTTGCTTCTCAAACCGCTATCTACGGACTAAGCACCATGTTTGGTAGGTTAATTAATTACCTGCTCGTTCCCCTATACACGGGTATGCTCACCGAAGTCGCTGACTATGGAGTAGTAGGTGTCATGTTCAGTTATGCTAGCTTGTTTGCAGTGGTTTTTGCCTTTGGGCTAGAAACAGGCTTTTTCAATTTTGCACGAAAACAACACCAACCTGAAAAAGTATTCGCTACCGCAACGCACTTTTTACTGATCACTGGGTTCATTTGGATTAGTTTGTCTAGATGGTTTGCTCCTGAAATCATGCAGTTCATTGGGTACCCAGATCACCCTGAATATGCCGTTTGGTTCACCATTATCTTATCTGCTGATGCTATCAGTTCGCTAGCTTTTGCATATATCCGTCAACAAGAAAAACCATGGAATTTTGCTTGGGTTAAAATCACCAATATTCTAATTAATGTGGGTGCCAATTTATTTTTCTTGGTATTATGCCCGTATTGGTCCGATACATACCAATGGGCTTGGAATATATCCAACGGATTGAGTCAGGTATCGTACATCTTTCTCTCCAACCTTATTGCAAGTACCATAACCCTACTCTTGCTCAGTCCACAGTTGATACACCTTCGGCTCGGACTTGATATTGATTTACTTAAAAAGATGCTACGGTATAGCTATCCCATCATTTTTATTGGGTTAGCCGGCATGATTAACGAAACATTCGATCGTATTTTATTGAAATCACTCCTGCCATCTTCTGTCGCAGATTATGAGGTTAGTATTTATTCTGCCTTTTACAAATTAAGTATGGTACTAACCCTTTTCGTACAAGCCTTCCGATTTGCGGTTGAACCTTATTTCTTTGAACAATCCAAATCATTGAACCCGCAAGAATCCTATGCCTATGTAATGAAGTGGTTCGTGTACGCCGTAAGTTTATTATACCTCATCACTATCGTAATTTTACCTTATATCGCACCCTTGCTGATTAGAAACGAAGCATACTTTCTTCATCCTGAAGGGCTTTCCAATGTGCCTTATTTGCTCGCTGCGAACCTTCTACTTGGTGTTTACTATAACTTGTCGGTTTGGTACAAGGTTTCAGAAAAAACATTGTTAGGAATGATACCTGCCATTGCGGGAGCTATCATCACCATCGTTTTAAATTTGATTTTAATACCAAAAATCGGAATCAAAGGCTCTGCAATCACCACATTAGTCACCTATGCGAGTATGGTATTTATTGGCTATCTCATGTCGAAAAAACACTATCCCATCCCCTATAATTTAAAGCTATTAATCCCCCTTATTGCTCTCTGTTTCACATTCGGTTACATACTTGCCTACTGGGGTGGCTGGATAGCTATGTGGGGTAGATTAGGATTGATTTTATTATTTTTCGCTGTAATTTTCTCTTACGAAAAGAAACTCCAATATGCCAAAGATATTCGTCATCAATAAATCGGATAATCCCTTACCTGAGCATCAAACCGAAAGCAGTGCCGGAGCGGATATCCATGCTTATCTACCGGACGGGGATGTGATTATTGAACCGGGTGAAAAGGAGATAATACCCACAGGTATTTATATAGAAATTCCCGTAGGATATGAGGTGCAAGTTCGACCGCGAAGCGGGTTAGCATTCAAACATGGAGTTACCGTACTTAACAGCCCAGGTACTATCGATGCTGATTACCGCGGAGAGGTCAAAGTTCTACTCATTAATCACGGTAAAGAGGCCTTTATTGTGAAATCAGGAGAACGAATTGCTCAGATGGTGTATTCCAAATACCAACGGGTTGAGTGGGAGTCCGTAAATCGATTAAGTGACACCGAAAGGGGTTCAGGTGGTTACGGCAGTAGCGGTAAATAACACCGCATTCACATAAGTTTCATAAACATTCGCTTAATTTGCAGTCCTTTTAAGGAAATTGATACGTTAATAATGAATTTAATAATTCCAATGGCAGGCATGGGGAAGCGAATGAGACCCCACACTCTCACTACTCCAAAGCCTCTATTAAAAGTTGCTGGTAAACCTATCGTTCAGTGGTTAATCGAGGATATCGCCAACGTTTGTGATGAAAAGATTGATGAAATTGGGTTTGTTATTGGCGACTTTGGTTCTGAAGTTGAAGAAAACCTCAAACAAATTGCCGCTGATGTTGGAGCCACTGGCAGGATATTCCATCAAGAGGAAGCCCTTGGAACTGGCCATGCTATATTATGCGCTAGAGAAGTGCTCAGAGGTGAAGTAATTGTTGCTTTTGCCGATACACTATTTAGGGCAGACTTTACCCTCGATCGTACCAAAGACGGCGTAATTTGGGTACAGAAAGTAGATAATCCAAGTTCTTTCGGGGTTGTAAAATATAATGACGACGAGATTATCACCGACTTTATTGAAAAACCAGAAGAATTCGTATCCGACTTAGCTATCATTGGTATTTATTACTTCAAGAGTGGTGAAACCCTGGAAAGCGAATTGCAATATTTGATTGATAACGACATAAAGGACAAAGGAGAATTTCAAATCACAGACGCCATGGAGAACATGAAAAATAAAGGCATGTTATTCACTCCAGGAGCCGTAGATGAGTGGCTTGATTGTGGAAATTATGGCGTAACGGTTAATACCAACCAACGCGTTTTAGTCAATAAAAAACAACAATTTTCCATTGCTGAAGGTCGTTTTGATGAAAGTGTTAAAATTCATGAACCATGTTTCATCGGTGAGGGAGTAGAACTAAAAAACTGTGAAATTGGTCCTTTTGTAAGCGTTGGTAATCATTCCAAGTTGAAAAATTGCGTAATTAGCAACAGCATAGTAGGTGAATACTCAGAATTGATTCGTTTGCACTGCGAAAATTCCATGATTGGAAATCATGTATGCTTAGAAGGAAGTCCAAAAGAATACAGCATCGGAGATTATTCCGTTATGAAGCAATAATCACTTTTTGCTGCTTCATTTTTGGAGGAATTTCCTACGTCTCAGCACAATCTGATTATTCCACACAACGAAAGAAATACTTTAAAGCAGAAAATTTATTTTCAAAGGGCGACTTGTTCCGCGCTGCAGCACTCTGGGAAGAATTATTATACGATACTCAATTCACCGAAAAGAACGCTGTTTATTATCGGTTAGCCAAGTGTTACCATGCCCAAGGGAAGTTCCCTCAAGCTCATTATTATCACAAAAAATGTGTAGAAGCTAACCCTTCAAATGAGAACTTTCTTTTTGATCTAGCCGAATCCTGGGAACGTCAATATCAATATGATAGCGCTTTAAGAATATACTTAAAGCTCATACAACTGAACCCTAGATACATCCGAAGACATGAAAAAGCCTTAATGGCGGCTAGAAAATCGCGCAATACAGCCAAAGCCATCGAAATTGGAGATGCTTGGATTGAATCGTTTGGAAGAAATGAATATATCAGCAGACAATTATTCAAGTTACATTTAGAAAATAAAGATACTGTATCTGCCGTACGAGAAATTCAACTGCTTTCTGAACGCCTTCCACACCGTGATGACATTTCCCAATGGCTATTGGAAATAAAAGAAATTACCTCCAAGAAAAAAGTTGAAATACCCAACGGTTTTGAGCAAATCATTAGTGTTTATGATGACTTAATGCTCGGTAAATGGACTTCGGCTTATCAGAACAGTGATGGTGCCTTAGAGCACAACCCTGAAAATATCACTTTGCATAAGATGCGACTGTATGCCGCATTCATGGAAAAGGACCTCGAACACTTTAATAAAGCATGGGAACATAGCACCATGTTATTTCCTTTCCTAGATGAGTTAACAGAACTCAGTGTAGCGGTTACTCCATTTCTTATGAACTCAAATAAATCAAGTAAAAATTTCCTTGTGCTTAACGAAAGTGATTGGATTGGTCTAATAAAAGCAGAGGGACTCCGATTTACGGGTGATAACACAAAATCTAAGGCGTTATTTAATCGTTTACTAGTCGACCCCAATATTTCGAAACCATTCATAAAAAAACGAATAAACCCAAACCCATCCGTTAAATGAAGTCGCTCACTCCTGTATTATTATTTACCCTATTTATTAGTTCCTGTGGACTGTTAAAGCAACCCAGTGCGGAAGTAGAACAACTGCAACCCAGCATTAACGATGAATGGCAGCACATCAGTAGTTCTTATCAATGCGGAATTCAATTTGGGGGAAATGAGTACAGTGGAACACTTAGGTTAAAGATGAAACGCGATTCCATTATTTGGTTTAGTATCAAAGCCGTATTTGGACTTCAAATTGCGCGAGGAGTTATCAATCAAGATAGTGCCCACATACTCAATGTAATGCAGGGTGAATATTATGCGCTTTCTCTAGAAGAACTAGAAAGAAGAATGCAATTACCTGCGCAAGTGTCTTCCATTCAAAAATTGTTTACCGGCGAAACCCTCACCAATGAATTGGTTAAGATACCAGGATCAAAAGATTCCACTTTTTGGGGGAAATCGGAACCTTTTAAAGACTACTCCACAAGTATTAGCGATACAGGGGTTGTTTTTAACTCATTTATAAAAAAGAACCCCGACCGATCTTTAGTTGCTCAATATCAATCGTTTACCAAATGGAAAGTATACCCAATTGCGGCGAAATGGTTCATTCAAGTTAAAGATGAACTAAATACTGTACGCTTGGAAATGCAGTTAAGAAACGTGTCGTTTAGTACTATACCTTCGTACCCTTTCAGTATTCCTGAAGGATACAAACGTGTTAAACTACTGTAGCAAGCTAAAAATAAAATGGTTGCTGGGCCTACTTGTGTTGGTCTTGCATATGCCTTTGGATGCACAAACATCTAGAAAAGCATTAGAGGCTAAACGTAAACGTGTTCAACGTGAACTCGCTCAAAGTCAGCGAATATTAAAATCTACCACAAATAAGAAGAAGGCTACTTTACATCAGTTAAGCACCTTAAAACGAGTCATCAAACAAAGAAAAGAGCTCATCATTAGCCTTGAGAAGGAAATCATTGCTACCGAGGAGGAAATCGTGCGTCAACACGAGCAACTCATTCTATTACAGAAAGAGCTCAACAAGGTTAAAGTGCAACTCAATGAAACAGTTAAAAAAGCCTACAAATCTAGAAAAACAGGCAGAGAACTAGCCTTTGTGTTCTCTTCAAAAAATATCAAACAAGCCTTAAGAAGATGGAAATACCTGCGAAAAGTATCGGATTATCGTCGTTTCCAAATAGCTGAACTTAAAGATCAACAGACGAAGGTTCAAAACGCTATAAATGCACTGAACAGAATACGTAAAGAGAAATCAGCATTACTTCTTTCCCAAGAAAGGGAAAGAAAAAAATTAGAAAACGACGAGAAGTCTAAATCAAGATTGGTCAAAAAACTTTCTAAAAAAGAGAGTTCGTTAAATAGCCAAATCAAACAAAAGCAAAGACAAATGGCCAAACTAAACGCGGCCATTAAAGCAGCAATTAAACGAGAAATAGAAGCCGAAAGACGTCGCCGAGAAAGAGAAGCAGCAAGAAGAGCGAGAGCAAAAAAAGAAGGTAAATCAACTTCAAATCGCACACCAGAAGCGGTTAAGCTTAGTTCCGCTTTTGAACGAAATAAGGGTGGATTACCCTGGCCGGTCAAACGCGGCTTTGTTTCACAAACTTTTGGTGTTCACAAACATCCAGAATTTAGAAACATAACCCTCCAAAATAACGGAGTAGATATCACCACAAACAAAGGTGAGTCGGTTTATTCAGTCTTCAATGGTTCTGTTAGTGCCATTTTATCCATACCTGGTCAAGGAGATGCTGTACTTGTTAATCATGGTGACTTTTTCACCGTTTATTCGAGAATGAAAAGCATTCAGGTTAGGAAGGGACAAAAAATAAAAACCGGACAAAAATTGGGTTCTGTTATGACCGATGAAGAAGATAAATCAATCTTACAATTCCAAGTTTGGCAAGGTCAAGAAAAACAAGATCCTCAAAAATGGCTGAAAGGCCGTTAACTTTGCAATCATGAAAGTCATTATTGTTGGTTGCGGTGTAATGGGTTCAGGCATTGCCATTGCGTCTATTCGTGCGGGATACTCTACAACGCTATACGATTTAAATGAGGATGCCCTGCAAAAGGCAGAATCATATATCCATCAACAATTAAAAAAGGCCATAGAAAAAGGAAAGATGAATGATTCTCAAAAAGATGAGGCGCTTTCCAATTTGAGTTTCACAAAAAACTTCAATGATTTAGTGGGTGACCTAATTCTTGAAGCGGTCGTGGAAAAGCTCGAGGTTAAACAAAAATTATTTGCAGATTTAGAAAGTCAGAATTCAACGGATTGTATTTTGGCGACAAACACCTCTTCTATTCCAATTACACAAATTGGAAGAGAGTTAAAACACCCTGAAAGGCTGGTAGGTGTGCATTTCTTCAATCCGGCACATATCATGAAATTAGTTGAGATCATTAGTGGAGCGGCCACTGATGATTCCTATGCTCAAAAAGCATTTGATTGGGCCAATTCGTTAGGTAAAAAAGCCGTACTTGCAAAAGATGCCCCTGGATTTATCGTTAATAGAGTAGCAAGACATTTTTACGTGGAAAGCTTAAAAGCACTGGAAGAAAATGTATGCTCACATGAAGTAATGGATGAGCTTATGAAAGCCACAGGGTTCAAGATGGGAGCATTTGAATTGATGGACTTGATAGGAGTAGAAACCAATTACTCCGTGACGAGCTCCATGTTTGAGCAATTCAACTACGATGCTAAGTTCAGACCAAGTCGCATACAAAAGCAATTGGCCGACGCGGGTTTTCACGGAAGAAAAACCAAACGTGGATTTTATCGGTATGATTAGATTTCTAAGAAATACCGCTCTGCTTCTTCTTGGCACGATTAGCCTTTCGGCCTGTGACAAGTCAAGTACCGTTACCGAGAATATTCCTCGTGGTTTAGTAAACCTCACCATTGATTTAAATCTCAGCTCGAATCTGCATTTAAACAATGTGGGCACCCATTCCTATTTTAATGGAGGTGTAAAAGGTGTTCTTGTAATTCACGATTACGACGGAGAATGGTACGCTTTTGAAAGAACCTGTGCCCACGAACCAACAAAGGCATGTTCTCAAATATGGGTAGACTCCATCAATATTCAACTGATGTGCGGAAAGTATAATGGAAAAACATTTGAGCCATGCTGTGCCAGTACCTACATGTATTCTGGTTTCCCTACCGCCGGGCCTGCCGCAGGGAGATTAGCCCAATATTATGTAAGTCGTAATGGTAACCTGATACAGGTACATAATTAAGGACAATCAGTCGGTTATAAATGCTTGAAAAGCCTAGTAAAATGTAGGTTTCAATGAGTGTTGAAAATTTCTTAAAAAACTTTTTTTTCTTGTAGACTTCGTTATATTTGTTATCCACTATTTCTATTAACGTCAACTAAATCGGGATAAAGTATGAATAAAAACTACCTAAAACATCTTTTTACATGCACTATAACTGGCCTTTTTGCTGCCAGTACAATGGCCCAATCTACAGGGTCATATGGAATTGAATTTAACGGAGGAATGCGTGAGTACATCGGAGACCTGGGATCTTCTTTGTTCTTCAATCGTGCCCCTATATACCAAGGGGGTGGTGCAGCCTTTACTTATTCATTGAGTCCTAGCATAGATGCGGTTGCCAACGTTTCTTTTGGTGAAGTTGGTGCTACAGAAAATATCTATGAGTTTGTTCGTGAGAGAGATATTGTATGGAGAAGCTTCAGAGCACAAACGGGGGATTTAAGCTTTGGTGCTAGATATAAACTAAATAACGGCGTGATCATGTCAGAATCAAGCAAATTTGCTCCCTATCTGTACGGAGCCGCTTCTGGTTATTATGTACATTCAACCATGCGTTGGGGTCCACATCCCTACACTGCAGCTGTTAAAATTGATCCCGTTTATGGATCCGAGCATCCCGTGCAACAAACCATTACAGATATCGGGTTTGGTTTGCAAGGTGGTATTGGTTTCAAATATTTCTTAACCGATGCGCTTGCACTACATTGGCAATACACGTTGACCTATACCTTCAACGACAGATGGGATGGAGCTAACGACTCTGATCCAAATCCACCAAGTGAAGAAAAGCCGTTGGTTCATAAATTATATCGTACCAACGACGCTTGGGGATACCATGCACTTGGAGTTTCTTACTCACTTGAAGGCGGAATCGGAATGGGAGGCGGTCGTCGTTTGAGAGACAGTGACGAGGATGGCGTACCTAACAAATTTGATGAGTGTCGTAAAACACTTCCGAAGTATCGTCGTTTTGTGGATAGCGTTGGTTGTCCTGCAGATAGCGACGGTGATGGAGTATTGGATGCAGATGACGATTGTATGGATAAAGCCGGATTACTTGTATTTAAAGGATGTCCTGATACAGATAAAGATAGTATTCCAGATCGTTTAGATAATTGCCCAACAGAAAAAGGACTTCCAGAGTTCAATGGTTGCCCTGATACAGACGGCGATGGTGTAACTGATAAAGAAGACCGTTGTCCAAAAGTTGCTGGTGTAGCAGCCCTAAAAGGTTGTCCAGACAAAGATGAAGATGGTGTAGCTGATATTGATGATAAGTGTCCAGATGCTGCAGGTAATATTGATGCTGAAGGTTGTCCTGATACAGATGGTGATGGTGTTTTTGATAACACCGACCGTTGTCCAGATAAAGTTGGAACCGTTGAAACCAAAGGTTGCCCTGTCATCGAAGAAAAAGTAATCAAGAAAATCGCTTTAGCTGCTAAGGGAATCTACTTTGACAACAACAAAACCACGTTAAAATCTTCTTCATTCAAAAACTTAGATAAGTTGATTGATATCTTGAATGAGTATCCTGAAGCATTTGTAGAAGTTCAGGGGCATACCGATGACCGTGGAGACGACGCTGCAAACATGACCCTAAGTCAAGGTCGTGCAGAGTCTGTGATGGAATACTTGAAAGGAAAAGGTATTGATGAAAGCCGTCTAACTGCAAAGGGATATGGTGAAACAATGCCAATAGCGACTAATAAAACGAGAAACGGAAGAAATCAAAATCGTCGTGTAGACTTTAAACTAACCTATTAATACATTACACAACAACCAAACAAACCATACAAGGAGGGAGTATCGTTCGCGAACTCCCTCTTTTTTTTGGTTTATAAACTGCTTGTCTCAAGCCTCATATTGTAACTTTGAAGCATGGCTTTTTACCAACATAAAACAGCAATCATTGATAATGGCGCGCAAATAGGAGATGGTAGCAAGGTTTGGCATTTTTGCCACATCATGGCCGATACGCAAATTGGAAAGAATTGCATCTTTGGTCAGAATGTTTTTGTCGCAAATAAAACGACTATCGGCAATGGCGTAAAAGTCCAGAACAACGTTAGTATATACTCCGATGTTCATATTGAAGACGATTGTTTTCTCGGACCGAGTATGGTTTTTACCAACGTTATCAATCCACGAGCCTTTATTGAACGTAAATCTGAATATAAAAAGACCATTCTGCGTAAAGGCTGCAGTGTTGGAGCAAATGCAACCATCGTATGCGGAATTGAGTTAGGTGAATACTGTTTTGTTGGAGCAGGATGTGTGGTTAATAAAGATGTCCCTGCATACGCTCTTGTGGTTGGTGTACCGATGAAACAAATCGGATGGATGAGTAAACAAGGAGAAAAACTACATTTTAATAAGGATGGTGTCGCCCAATGCCCCGCAACAGGTGAGCGATATAAAATGATATCAGATTCAGAAATTAAACTCATAGATGAAGCATAAAATAATTGTAACCGGAGGACTAGGTTTTATTGGGTCACACACAGTAGTCTGTCTACACGAAGCAGGCTTTGAACCCATTATCATTGACAACCTGAGTAATTCAGAAGCATCAGCTATGGATGGCATTGAACAACTCATTGGTTATAAACCAATCTGGGCCAATATTGATGTAAATGATAAAGCGGCATTAGGTAATGTAATAAAGGAACATCAACCTCAAGGGGTTATTCACTTTGCAGCGTTTAAAGCAGTAGGTGAAAGTGTGGAAAAACCCTTAACCTACTACCGTAATAACGTCGGTGGCCTGATTACCTTAATGGAGGTATTGAAAGAAGAGAATATTGACAATTTGGTATTCAGCAGTAGCTGTACCGTATACGGAGAACCAGATGAAATACCTGTTAAAGAATCAACCCAAACAAAAATGGCTGAGTCACCTTATGGTGCAACCAAACAGATAGGAGAGATTATACTTAAGGATAATGCCAACTGGTTAAACACCCAATGTTTAAGGTATTTTAACCCCATCGGTGCGCATGAATCAGGTTTCATAGGAGAACTTCCCATCGGGGTGCCCAACAACCTCATCCCCTATCTTACCCAAACCGTAGCCGGAATCAGGAAAGAACTCACCGTATTTGGTGATGATTACAACACCACAGATGGTACGTGCATTCGCGACTATATTCATGTTATGGATCTTGCAGAAGCACATGTTTTCGCCATCAACCGATTGATTAACGGCGAACAAAAAGAACCCTTTGAGGTTTTTAATATTGGTACCGGTAATGGTTCTAGTGTACTAGAGGTAATACAGGCTTTTGAAAAAGCAAATGGAATACCTGTACCTCATAAAATTGGCCCCAGGAGGGCAGGTGATGTGATTCAAGTCTGGGCGGAAACAACCAAAGTAGAACATGTGCTGGGTTGGAAAGCCAAACGAACTCTTGAAACCATGTTAAAAGATGCATGGAATTGGCAAACGAAACTCAGCTAAGCTT
>VMCP01000212.1 GCA_008081305.1 Bacteroidota bacterium
TGGTTTCTGAAATAATGAGCGCCCGTCAACTCGATGAATTTGTTGAGAATGTAGACATCCTTCAAGTGGGTACTCGAAACATGCAAAACTATCCTTTGCTTCGAGCTCTTGGAAAAATAAATAAACCCGTTTTATTAAAAAGAGGAATGAGCAGTACCATTGAAGAATGGTTACTCGCTGCGGAGTATATTCTATCTGGTGGAAACGAACAAGTTATCCTTTGTGAAAGAGGAATTCGCACCTTTGAAACAGCTACTAGAAACACCTTAGACATTGCAGCCGTGCCATTGGTTCAACAATTGAGTCATCTACCTGTGATCGTTGACCCAAGTCAGGGTACTGGCGTAAGAGATATCGTAGATCCCGTATCTGTTGCGGCCATAGCGGCAGGAGCTGACGGATTAATCATTGAAGTGCACAACCAACCCGAAGAAGCGCTTAGTGATGGAGATCAATCTATTTACCTCGATCAGTTCGAAACGCTTCAAAAGCGTCTGGTTAAAGCTGCTTCTATCGATAATAGACGGTTTGATTTTCAAGGTCCAGCCGTAAATATCCCTTCTTAATTTTAGTTTTACTCTCATGCGTTCGTTATATTCGGAGCGAGCATGAGTAGCGACAATCAATCGTGGGGAACCCGCGTCGGGTTAATCCTCGCAATGGCCGGAAATGCCGTTGGTTTAGGTAACTTTCTTAGATTCCCCGTTCAAGCCGTTCAAAACGGTGGAGGAACTTTCATTATACCCTATCTGGTTTGTTTTTTCCTAATGGGGATACCCTTGTTATGGATTGAATGGTCCACAGGTAGATATGGTGGTAAAAATGGAAATCATTGTACCCCATTTATCTTAAACGACATGGGGAAAAAACGCCTTTGGAAGTACATTGGCGTTTTTGGGATATTCACCAATATTGCGGTAGCTGCTTATTACACTTTTATAGAAAGTTGGACCTTAGGTTATGTGATTCACTCTGTAAAACAAACGTTTACAGGGATGGACCAATACCAAGTATCTTCCTATTTTGGAAACTTTGTAGATCTTAACACAAGCACTCTCGGAATACCCTTAGAACCTGTAATTCTTTACCTTATCTGCTTGGTTATCAATATTTATATTCTATCTAAAGGGCTCGAAGGCGGTGTAGAGAAGGTGGCCAAAATCGGTATGCCATTATTGATCGCCTTTGGTGCATTTTTAGCTATACGAGGACTCACTCTTGGTGATAGCGGATCACCGGCAGATTGCGCCGATTGTGATGCATTCTTGGGCCTAGATTTCTTATGGAAACCCGACTTTTCTAACTTATGGGATGCAAAAGTGTGGCTTGCAGCAGCAGGTCAGATCTTTTTCACTTTATCTGTGGGAATGGGAACCATTCATTGCTATGCAGCCTATGTAAAGCCCAAAGATGACGTTGCACTAAACGCAATGGCCGCTGGTTGGATGAACGGATTCGTAGAAATTGTTCTTGGAGCATCTATCGTAATACCCATCGCCGTTGGTTATTTAGGGCTGGATTGGCTTAAAGAAAACGCATCCTTCTCTATGGCTTTCCAAACCATGCCATATTTATTTGGTAAATGGGGAACGGTCTTAGCGACTGTTGCCGGCTTCATGTGGTTTGGTTTATTATTCTTTGCTGGTATCACGTCATCGCTGGCCATGGGAACTCCATGGATGGGCTTTATGCAAGATGAGTTTGGTTACAGCCTAAAAAAGGCTGCTTGGAGTTTTGGATTAATCACACTGATTATGGGACTACCCACGGTAATCTTCTTCAACCAAGGGGTTTTTGACCAGTACGATTATTGGGCAGGAACGGTGGTTCTAGTTGTATTTGCGCTGGCAGAAAGTATATTGTTTGGCTGGGTTTTCGGCATAACCAAAGGATGGAATGAAATCAACGATGGAGCCGACATTAAACTACCTAAAATATATAAACCTATCCTGAAATACATTACGCCCACCATGCTAATCATCATTTTTATGGGAAGTTTAATTCTTCCTCAAGATGGAGATTGGGAGAAAGCATTCAAAGGCGATTGGCAATTTGATGAAAAGAACAGCATCATCGGGCAACTCGGTAATAACGACATCAAACACAATAGGTCTTTGTTTTCAACAGACTATGAGTCAGACTACGACGATGTAGTAGTCATTAAAACCATCCCTGGAACAGAGGAATCATCACCTAGTATTTCCTTTGCCAAGGTACCTGAAGAAGGTGCAGATAACTTAGCAGAGGATGAGATATCTTCGTTAACAACAACGGCACAAGTCACCTTAAATCCTACAGACGAAATCAAGGTTAAACCCGGCGATATTATTCGTGGTGGAGATATTATTGCCGCAGGATGGCACATTAACCCCATTTTCTATCGCTACCTATCTCGCGTTATGCTCTTGGGATTATTCGTGTATCTCGCCATCTTAGTAAGAGTGGCCAACAAGAAAAGAAAAGATTTGATATGAGTACAAGCGCAATCATAACCATGGTGAGTACGCAGGTTTTCGTTACTGCTGTAACCGTTTTCTTCTTTGTTAAAGTTTTGAAGAAACCCGCAAAAAGCGATTAAAACTATATCACACCCAAGGATTTACCCACTTTGGTAAAGGCCTCAATTGCTTTATCTATATGTGCATCGGTATGCGCTGCTGAAAGTTGTACGCGTATTCTCGCTTGGTCTTTTGGCACGACTGGATAGAAAAATCCTATCACATAAATACCCTCTTCCAGTAATTGGTTAGCCATCGTCTGACTCAGCTTTGCATCGTATAACATAATAGGTACAATCGCACTATCACCGTCTTTATAATCAAAACCAGCGGCTTTCATTCCTGCTTTAAAGCGCTTTACATTGTTTTCCAACCGATCGCGCAATTCTGTGGTTTCCGTCAACATATTAAGCACTTCAATGCTTGCTCCCACGATACTTGGAGCCAATGAATTTGAAAATAAATACGGGCGACTTCTTTGCCTCAATATTTCAATGACTTCTTTTTTACCTGTTGTGTATCCACCCATCGCACCTCCCAATGCTTTTCCTAATGTACCGGTGACAATATCCACTTTGCCGTGAACACCACAATATTCAGGAACGCCTTTTCCACTTGCACCAATAAAACCAGCCGCATGACACTCATCTGTCATGACCATCGCGTCGTACTTCTCCCCTAATTCACAGATTTTATCTAATTGGGCCACATAGCCATCCATTGAAAACACCCCGTCGGTAACGATGATTTTAAACCTTGCTCCTGCTTCGTTTGCTTCCTGAAGCTTGGCTTCCAAATCGTCCATATTGTTATTTTCGTATCGAAAACGTTTAGCCTTACACAGCCTTACTCCATCAATAATCGACGCGTGATTCAACGAATCACTGATGATCGCATCTTCGGGCCCAAAAAGGGGTTCAAATACTCCGCCATTGGCGTCAAACGCAGCTGCATAAAGAATGGTATCTTCCGTTCCATAAAACTCTGCAATCTTTCTTTCTAACTCTTTATGAATATCTTGAGTTCCACAAATGAAACGCACACTACTCATGCCATATCCATGGGTATCAATCGCACTTTTTGCTGCTTCTACCACTCGCGGATGACTGCTTAATCCAAGGTAATTGTTTGCACAAAAATTTATCACTTCAGAGCCATCATCCAATTTGATTAGGGCATCCTGAGCCGAAGTAATAATCCGTTCTTTTTTCAAAAGCCCAGACTGTTCAATTTGCTCTAATTCCTTTTGTAAATGTTCTTTGATAGCTCCGTACATGATTGCTTTATTTTATACAAAAATAAGCAACCTAAGGGCTAAATGAAATGTAGTATTTCTTCCAGGTGTTTTCTATGATTTGCGAGCCGGGGAATCTTATTTTGACCTCCTAGTTTACCCTTGTCTTGAAGCCAACGCTTAAAACCACCCGGTGAAGACAAATGAATTCTTGGTGGTTTCATGAGTAATTCACCCACACGCTTACCCTCATAGTCACTATTTACCTTTTTAAGTTCATCATCAAACAATTGAATAAAATCATCAAGATTGATGGGGTTTGATTTGAACTCAAATATCCACTCGTGACCTTCTTTTCCTTTTTCAAAACAAGGAGCTCCCGTGTAGTCAACGACTTCTAAATTCATGACTTTGCATACTTCTGCAACGGCTGTTTCTGCATTCTCCATGATTAACTCTTCCCCAAATGCGTTGATAAAGAGTTTGGTTCTGCCCGTTATCTTAAATAAATAGGGCTCAGTATTGGTAAACTCAACGGTATCACCAATTACATACCTCCAAAGTCCGCTGTTATTGGTCACCACAACGGCATAATTTACACCGGTTTCGACTTCCCAAAGAGGCACCGCATACTTAGGCCCTTTATTTACAGGATAAAACTCATAAAAGATCCCGTGATGGGTCATTAGCAAGAGGTCTTTTTGCTCTTTATATGCCTGAACTCCAAAAAAACCCTCACTGGCATTATAGGTTTCAACATATCGCATGTGATCCCCAGGTATCAGCTTTTTATAAATCTCTCGATACGGTTCAAAACTCATTCCACCATGTATAAACAACTGCATGTTGGGCCAAACTTCATGAATGTGAGATTTTCCGGTAATTTCAAGTACTCGGTTTAACAATACCATAGACCACGTAGGCGCCCCGGAAATACTGGTTATGTTTTCATGAATGGTTGACTGGGCCATCATCTCCACCTTTTCTTCCCAATTATCCATGATGGAAATATGCACATCAGGTGCACTCTTCCAATTCGCCCATTGTGGCATGTGAGTCATTAAAACAGCACTTAAGTCTCCATAATAGCAAGATTCGTTTACTTGGTTAATGTTATGGGAACCGCCAATTAAAATTCCTTTGCCACTAAAAATATCTGCCTCGGGATAAAAGGAATAAAACTGTGTGATAGGTTCTTTACTTCCTTTGAAGTGGGTGTGTTCAAGGGCTTCAAATGTTATGGGAATAAACTTTGATTCGTTACTGGTTGTGCCCGACGATTTTGCAAACCAGGTGATATCTGCAGGCCACAACAACTGTTGTTCGCCTTCCATATTTCGCTGGATATATGGTTTGAGTTCTTCATAACCTACCACGGGTAATGCCGATCGGAATTCATCATAAGACAATCGGTTTTTTACATGATGATCATGGCCATAAACAATTCTACTAAGTTTATCTGTGAAGTATTCTAATAACTCGTGTTGGTTTTTGATGGCTTTATCCGCCAGAGACCAAAGTTCCTGATGTCGTTGTTTAAAGTACCAACCAATTGCAGACGAAATCATGCTCGAGCTAATAAAGGCATAAAGATACGTGTCGGTCAGAGATTTATCAATCTATTAGCTCAACGACACCATCTCGCAAGCGAATAATGCGTTTTGCATGTTGCGCTATATCTTCTTCGTGAGTAACCAATACAATGGTATTACCCGCGGAGTGTATCTCCTCAAATAACGCCATAATTTCATGGCTTGTTTGTGTATCCAAGTTCCCTGTGGGTTCATCCGCAAGCAAAATACTTGGGTTATTAATCAGTGCGCGTGCGACTGCTACACGCTGTCTTTGACCACCCGATAATTCATTGGGTTTATGGCTCATCCTATCGCCCAAACCTACCTTATCCAAAACCTCTTTGGCTCTCTCTTCCCTTTCTTTTTTGGGGATACCCGCATATACTAAAGGAAGCGAAACGTTTTCAATAGCATTCAAACGATTCAATAAATTGAAGGTTTGAAATACAAATCCAATTTCTGTATTACGCACTTCGCTCAAAGCCGAATCCGACATTTTACTGACCTCTTTGTTATTGAGAAAAAAAGTTCCTTCGGTGGGGCTGTCTAAACAACCGATGATATTCATCAATGTACTCTTTCCTGAACCGGAAGGTCCCATCAATGCAGTATACTCGCCACGTTCTATGTTTAGATTAACACCATTGAGCGCGTACACTATTTGTTCTCCAAGCTTATATCGTTTGGTTACGCCATCAATTTCAATCAGTGACCTAGTCATTTTGATCTATCACCTTTGGAACCCGGAAGAAATCACTATCCTTCTTCGGTGCATTTTTCAATGCTTGCTCGCGCGAAATTTCTTGTTTCACCTCATCATCGCGAAGTACATTTTGTGAATCAGCCATGTAAATCAATGGTTCTACTCCATCCGTATCTACTGACTTCATCTTCTCGCACATATCCAAGATTTTTTCGAGATCCTTTTTTATGTTTTCCTTCTCATCTCCTTCAAAAGAAAGTCGAGATAGGTGAGCTAATGCATCTATTTTCTCATCTGTGATTTTCATACAATACCTGCGTTTTGTAAATCTTGATTGATAATGGAATATACCTTTTCTGCTAATTCCTTAGAGTCATCTATCGATAAACCTTTGGTTTCTATTGGTTTATGAACCTTCATTCTCATCTTACCTGGGCTAGCGCTCCATGTATAGGAATCTAGGCGTTTATAGTTATCTAAAATACTCACCGGAACCACCGGCAATTGTTTTTCAATTGCTAGTTTAAATGCACCCAACTTGAGCGGGTACTTAACTTTGGGTGTGTCTTTGGGAATTCTACCTTCCGGAAAAATAATCAAGCTCATTCCATCGTCTAGCTTTTCACCAGCTTGAACAAATGCGCCATGCGAACTACGTATACTTTCTCTTTTTACGGGTACGTCAATGGTCTCAAACCAAATTTTGAACAATGGAATATTTTTCAACTCCATTTTCGCCATAAAAAAATTCAAGGTAGGTAGGAAACCACCCGTTAGAACAATGTCTAAATAAGACATATGATTCGCACAATAAACATACTGTGCTCTGGGATCAATACGCTCTTCGTAATCAATAACGGGTAACATTCCACCAAGCAAACTAGATGCATGACCCCAAAACTTACGAAGCTTGTCTGCGTAATAAAAGGTGCTTTTGCGCGATAACAAAATCCATAAAAAAGGATATAAAATCAGAAACAGACCAATGAAAATCAAGCCATAGTAACCGATGTAGATATACCCTAGAATCTTCCTCATGATTACTTTTTGTTCGCTACGTAAACCAATAAGGTGATGACCAAAGCCACTGATAAAAACATCTGAATTTGAATTCTCGAAAAGGTACCTACACTTAGGTTTTGATCTAGGTTTTGAATGGCCTCATCTATTTTAACAGTCGCTTCGGCCTTCAAGGTACTATCGGCATTGATTTGCGTCTTTATCCGCTCCACTTGCATGTCGCGAAAACCATTAAACGCCTCTTTTTCATTGGAAAAAACATGTTGATAGGTTCCAATATTAAATAGCGCTGCAACCAAAGCCATCAGAAGGGTTCCAAAGAGGGTTTTACCCAGTGTTAATGGTTTTTCAAATTGCATCTGCATCAAACTTTTCACAAAAAGGAAAACTCCAAAACCGAGAATAATGATGTTAGCAAGCGTGGGAATGGCAGACATCCAATTCCGCTCGAGGTACAAACGATTAAGAAAATTAATCAAAATCATGGCTGCACTTAGCGAGCCAAAAGCAAATCCGTAAATGAGTACGCGGCGGTACATATTACAAAGGTACGCAGGTAATTTGGTTGTAACTAAAAAAGGCCAACACAATGGTTGGCCTTTTTTCGAATAATCTCAGTTTATTCATCTTCGCCTTCAGGTCGAGTATACTCATCAAAATTATACTCGGGGAGCAAATTGGATTTAACATGTCCCACTGTTTCATTTAAAGCGTCAGTAAACTTGTTAAAGTCCTCTTTGTAAAGGTGCAATTTTGTTTTGGTAAAACTACCATCATCAAAACGGCTTCTCTTGCTCTCGGTGATGGTAATGTAGTAATCATTGTTCCGTGTAGCTTTTACATCGAAAAAATACGTCCTCTTACCTGCTCTTACTCGACGGGAAAAAATCTCTTCCTGATGATTATTTGTCTTGTAGTTGTCTTCATTCATAGGCATGACCTTTCTGTTGATTTAACAAATATGCAAAAAATATTGAGGCAGACAACATTTGTATGACATTTTTGAGCCGCTTTTCGTACACATATTTTGGGTTGTCTACTTCTAGAGAAATTCAAATTTTCGTGTAAACTTAGTGACAGAGCGACACTAAGACTCAACCGATTGGTTTTCAAATAACCAGCGGTAATATTCGTTTCTTTCGAGTAATTCTTCGTGTTTTCCAACAGCCATGATTTTACCATCTTCAATGACCATGATTTTATCGGCACGCATGATGGGTGCAATTCGGTGACTTGACATTAAAATCGTCTTCCCATAAAGTGCCTTTTTTAAACCTTCAATAATGGTAGATTCAGTCTCAGCATCCACGGCGCTTAAGCAGTCATCAAGTAAGTAGATTTCCGCATCACGCATCAAGGCCCTCGCCAATGACATTCGCTGTTTTTGTCCACCAGATAAAGAAACACCTCTCTCGCCCACAATGGTCTCCAACCCATCAGGAAATAGCTTCATGTCTTTTCCGAGACCCGAATACCTTACAACTTCTTGAATCTTCTCTTCATTCACTTGACTCTCAGACCCAAATGCAATGTTTTCACGCAAGGTATCGCTAAATAAAAAGACATCCTGCTGAACATAAGCCAAGCTACTCCTAAATGCTTTGAGTGAGAAGTCTTGGACCTCAACATCATCAATTAAATATTGCCCTTGTTGTATGTCTAATTGTCTGCTTAACAATTGAATCAAGGTTGTTTTTCCAGACCCAGTTTTCCCGACAATTCCTACAAATTCGCCTTTATTTATTTCACAATCAACACCGCTTAATGCGTCTACATCTTTATCGGCGTAACGATAATTGATATTCTTAAGGGAAATTTTTTGTTCCCATTTGATATCATCTAAACCTGTTTGGGACTCTTCCTTTTGATTTAAAAACTCATTGATTCGCCCTTGACTTGCGCTTGCTTTTTGAACCAATGCTGTTGTCCATCCCAGACTTGCCACTGGCCAAATCAACATATTTAAATAGATAATGAATTCCGCCACATTCCCTGGTGTAAATCTGCCTGCCTGAACTTCCCAACCACCCACATATAATACGATGATGGTACTCAACCCCATTAAGAGAGTCATTAACGGGAAAAAAATGGCATTGATTTTGGCCAAATCCAGGTTTTTCTTCTGGAAATCTAAACCCGACTCACGAAAATCTCGACTAAAGTTTTCTTCAGCCCCAAAGGATTTGATGATTCGGATTCCTGCAAACGTCTCCTGTGCTTTTGTGGTGATAACTGACAGTTGCTCTTGAATTCTTTTATTCCCCCGATTAATTTTCTTGCTTACTACATAAATCGAATATGACAAAAAAGGCAAGGGAATCAACACCCAAAGTGTAAGCCATGAATTTATACTCAACATCTGAGCGATTACCATAATAAAGGAAAAGAGAATATTTACGAAGTACATGATGGAAGGACCAATGTACATTCTCACATTAGAAACATCCTCCGTAATGCGCGACATCAAATCACCTGTATAATGCTCACGATAAAACGACTCACCTAACCGCTCATACTTTCTAAAAATCTCGTTTTTCTGATCAAACTCTATGTTTCGAGATGTAACGATCAATAACTGTCGCATCAAAAACATAAATACCCCTTTGATGACAGATGCTATCAAAATAGCAACACCAAACCATAGGACCTGCTTCCAAAACATGCCATACAAAACAGTAGAACTTGACACTGGCAATAACATTGAGATTGCCATGGCGTTGTCAATTCCTAAACGAACGAAAACGGGCACGTAAATGGCGAATAGGTTGCTTGTTATCACACAAACTATTCCGCCTAAAATCAACCATTTATAGCGTAGTAAATACTTGTTTAATGATGCTAGTTGTCCCAAAACAAATCGAAATACAAAGGTACCCCTTAAATTTTTGCCTATTTTAAAACTTTTATGGATCTGTTCTGTTCTTATGTTGGGGTAGATTTAAGTTTTCATAGCTGGCAAGATCCTGGGGTAGTTCCTGGGATTTTGCTTTTTATGGGAGAATGTATGGTTTGGAAGAAATTTTGGAATTTCCACCCCAAAGCTTTCCACATTCTATCAATATTCGTATCTTTGCCGTCCAATTGACTAAAACATGCATCTAACAGCAGAAAGAAAAAAAGAGATTTTTGCCAAGTTTGGTGGAAGCGAGAAGAACACCGGGGGCACTGAAGCTCAAATAGCCATGTTCACCGAGCGCATCAACCACATTAGTGGTCACCTTAAAGGAGCAAGAAAAGATAAGAGTGCGGAATTATCCTTAATCAAGTTAGTAGGTAAGCGCAGAAGCTTACTTAATTACCTAGCAAAACAGGATATTTTCAAATATCGTGATCTAATCAAGGAACTAGGTTTACGTAAGTAATCCTATCCTTATTTTATGAATAGAAAAGCCCCGTTCGCGCAAGCGAAGCGGGGCTTTTTGTTTGAATAAAAAACACAGTTATGAATAATATCGTAAAAACCGAATTCGATACCGGCGACGGCCGTATCGTTGAAATTGAAACCGGGCGACTGGCCCGTCAAGCTCACGGAAGCTGTGTGGTAAAAGTGGGTAACACCATGATCCTTGCCACCGTTGTGAGTAGTTATGACGCCAAAGACGGCGTTGACTTCCTACCCTTAAGTGTTGATTACCAAGAAAAATTTGCTGCAGTAGGAAGAATTCCTGGTAGCTTTTTGCGTCGTGAGGCACGTTTATCTGATTACGAAGTATTGATCTCTCGTTTGGTAGATCGTTGCTTGCGTCCACTCTTCCCAGAAGATTATCACGCCGATACTCAGGTTATGTTGTCTCTTATCTCTTCGGATGAGAACATCATTCCAGATAGTTACGTTGGATTGGCTGCATCAACTGCACTTATGTTATCAGATATTCCTTTCCAAGGGCCTATTTCTGAAGTACGTGTAGGACGTGTAGACGGAAATTTTGTCATCAACCCAACGGCAGATGAATTGGAGAAGTCTGATTTGGATATCCTATTAGGTGGAACAGAGAAAGACCTCAATATGGTAGAAGGAGAAATGCAGGAACTTTCCGAGGAAGAATTTCTTGAAGCATTGAAGTTCGGTCATGCCGCTATCCAAAAACAATGTCAAGAACAACACGCATTGTTAGAAAAAATGGGTGGTCGCAAGGAGCTTCGTGAATACAACCATGAAGACAACGATGAAGAATTACGCCATCGTGTAATTTCCGATAATTCTGCGGCTATTAGAGAAGTTGCTGAGAGCGGAAAGTCTAAAAAGGAACGCTCAGAAGCATTTAAAGAGATTCTAAATCAATATTTAGAGCAATTTGAAGGCCACGAAGACCAAGATCGTTTGGTTCGTTTAACAAAGAAATACTACCATGAAGCAGAGTACCATCAAATGCGTGCAATGGTATTGGAATCAGGTAAGCGCCTGGATGGTCGTGCAACCAACGAAGTAAGACCTATTGCTACTCAAGTTAATTACTTACCTGCAGCTCACGGTTCTTCTGTATTCACCCGTGGAGAAACGCAATCATTAACAACCGTAACATTAGGAGGAAAACAAGACGAACAGTTGCTTGACTCCCCTATGCTACACGGACATAGCCGCTTAATGCTGCACTATAACTTCCCTGGTTTCTCTACCGGAGAAGTTAGACCTAATCGCGGACCGGGACGTCGTGAAATAGGACATGGTAAATTAGCATTGCGTGGTTTGAAGCCAATGATTCCTACCGATGTTCCTTACGTGGTACGTATCGTTAGTGATATTCTTGAATCTAATGGATCTTCAAGTATGGCAACCGTTTGTGCTGGTTCTATGGCATTAATGGATGCCGGTATCAAGTTAAAGAAACCCGTTAGTGGTATTGCAATGGGACTAATCACCGATGATAAGGGTAACTTCAAAATCCTTACAGACATCCTCGGAGATGAAGACCATTTAGGTGATATGGACTTTAAAGTAATTGGTACCGAAGACGGAATCACTGCTTGCCAAATGGACATTAAAATCAACGGACTTAACTGGGATATGGTGGGTCAAGCCCTGAAGCAAGCCAAAGAAGGTCGTTTGCATATTCTTGGTGAAATGTCTAAGTCTATCACAGCTCCAAACAACGAGCTTAAGCCACATACTCCTCGTATTGAAGTGTTAGAAATTGATAAAGAGTTTATTGGTGCTGTTATTGGGCCTGGTGGTAAAATCATCCAAGAATTACAACAAAAAACAGAAACCACTATCTCTATAGAGGAAAAAGACAACAAAGGATATGTTGAAATCCTATCGAACAACGGTGAGAACATGGACGCTGCCTTAGAAGCGATTAAAGCAATCATTGCCGTACCTGAAGTAGGAGCAACATATACTGGTCCTGTGAAAAACATAATGGACTTTGGTGCCTTTATTGAATTCATGCCAGGTAAAGATGGTTTACTACATATTTCTGAGATTTCTTGGGAAAAGACCCCTTCAATGGAAGGAGTGTACCAAGAGGGTGAAATGGTTGAAGTAAAGCTGGTTGAAGTAGATAAGAAAACAGGTAAATTCCGTTTGAGTAAAAAAGCGTTATTACCAAAACCAGAGGGTTACGTAGAACCAGAACCACGTCCTCGTGGTAACCGTCCGAATAACCGTGACAGAAACGATCGTCGCGGTGGAAACGACAAAGGAAGAAGAAACCGAGATTAATCGGATTAATAGTAAAAAAGAAAGGCGACCAAATGGTCGCCTTTCTTTTTGGTTTAAGATTTATTTATTTCAAGACACGCTTGCCATTTTTAAACTTGGCAACAAATGCATCCCTCATACCCTTACGACGGAGGGTGTTCTTAAATGCATTGGCATCCGCTTCATTTGAAAATTCTCCCGTACAGTATTTGTAGTATCTTCCACTTCTGTACATGTATACGTCGTTTATACCCATCGCCATAAACTTCTTATCGCTAATCGGCTTTAAAGACATCTTAAACTGCACCCTGTAAACGGTTCCTGACTCAATACCGCCAGTGCTCCGGTTACTATTTACTGTTGTAGCTTTTTTCTCAATTGGTGTCACAGACGGAGCAGGAGATTCCTTTGGCGTAT
>VMCP01000135.1 GCA_008081305.1 Bacteroidota bacterium
TCGCAAAACCGGTAATTTCACTTAAATCCTTGTCTAATTCTTCAATGATTTCTAAGTATCCTTTGGCTTGTTCTACAGGTGTAAATGGGTGCAGAGCGTTAAACTCTGGCCATGTTACCGGAATCATTTCTGTGGTAGCATTCAGCTTCATAGTACATGATCCTAACGGAATCATGCTGTGACATAAACTCAAATCTTTCGCTTCCAATCGCTTGATGTATCGTAGCATTTCATGCTCAATGTGGTACGATTGAAATACAGGATGAGTCATGTAATTGCTTTCTCTGATTGCCCATGTTGGCCAATCTATGGTGTATGATTCATCCAAAACAAGCTGCGTGCTTTGGGATGCCACTTCTGCAAATACAGATATGATTTCCTCTAATTCGGTTTGAGTTACCGTTTCATCCAAAGAAACTCCGATGCTACCATCTTCAAAATAGCGAAAATTAATTTGCTTTGATTCCGCCAAATGCTTGATTGCATCGGTCTTGTTACTGGCAATGTGCAGGGTATCGAAATAATTTTCGGAAGCTACATCATAACCAAGGTCTATTAAAGCCTTTCTCAGTGAACGGGTTTGACCGTGAATTCTACCCGCAATTTGCCTCAATCCATCAGGACCATGATACACAGCAAACATACTCGCCATGATACTCAATAGAACTTGAGCGGTACAAATATTTGAGGTTGCATTTTGGCGCTTAATGTGTTGCTCTCTGGTTTGAAGGGCCATACGCAAAGCACGTTGTTCTCTTCTATCAATAGAAACACCGATAATTCTACCAGGTACTTGACGCTTGTATTCGTCTTTGGTGGCGAAGAATGCCGCATGCGGACCACCGAAACCCAAAGGAACTCCGAAACGTTGAGAGTTACCCACGACGCAATCCGCACCCATTTCACCTGGAGGTGTCAGTAATGTTAGCGACATTAAATCTGCCCCGAAGCAGGTCTTTATTCCCATACCTTGGCAATCCTTCACAAAATTGCGGTAGTCACATACTTCTCCTTTATCGTTTGGATATTGAACGTACGCTCCAAAGAATTCCTCACTCGGTTTAAACTCACGAAAATCTCCCACTACTACTTCAACCCCAATTGGTTCTGCTCTTGTGAACAAAATATCCAAGGTTTGAGGGAAAGTTTCTTTATCCACGAAGAACTTATGTGCTGTACTCTTTCTTGGTAACAAGCCTTTAAACATAGCCATGGCCTCTGCTGCAGCTGTTCCTTCATCGAGGAGGCTAGCATTCGCAATTTCCATTCCTGTGAGATCAATTACCATGGTCTGAAAATTAAGCAAGGCTTCTAATCGACCTTGCGCAATTTCAGCTTGATAGGGTGTGTATTGCGTGTACCAACCCGGGTTTTCCATGATATTTCTGAGAATCACATTCGGAGTAATGGTGTTGTAATAACCCATCCCGATGTAATTTTTAAATACTTGGTTGTTGGAAGCCTTTTCCTTTAATGATCTGAGAAACTCTGCTTCACTACTTCCTGCACCCATGCTTAACCCTTGTTGCATGCGGATATTAGCAGGTACGGTTTTATCAATCAGCTCATCCAAGCTGCCAACCCCAATAGAGGATAACATAGAATCCTGCTCTTCTTGGCTAGGGCCGTTGTGACGCTGCTCGAAGGGCTTGAAATAACGCGCATTAAGTGCTTCCATATTGCGCGCAAATTTAATTCAAATCGTGGTTTTTTTTGTATAAAGTATAGCAGCTAAAACTAGCCCATCGATTTATAATAATCCCTCATCGGCAAAGCTAAAATAGTGCTCACCCGAAATCACAATATGATCCATTAAAGTGAAATCAAAATATTTGCTCGCCTTTTTTAACTTCTCCGTAATAGCTCTGTCTTCTTGACTCGGTTGGATATTGCCTGAAGGGTGATTATGTGCCACTATAATGGCAATAGAATTATACGCTAAGGCTTGTTTTATCAATAACCTCACATCTACTACAGTTGAATGAATCCCGCCCTTACTCAACTCCCAGCGATGAACCACTTTGTTAGCCCGATTTAATAGTGCCACCTGAAAACTCTCGTAGTTCAAAAAGGCTAAGTGTGAATAAAAAAGTCTGAAAGCATCGCCGCTATTTCGAATCACTGGTGCCCCTTGAATGAAATTCCATTTTCTTCGAGATAATTCCCAAATACCTGCAAACCGCACACTGTCTTCGGCAGATAATCGGAAGCGTTTCATTAGTTCATTGGGTCCCCACTGAGATAATTGAAACAATTGAAACTCTTTATCCCCTAATAAATTTTGGATTGACTCATGATCAGATTGATCTTGATCATCCTTCTCTAAAACCAAGGAAATCAATTCACCTTCCGTAAGGTCATCGTATCCTTTTGATAGACATTTATGGCACAAATCGCTAAAATTCACCTTCTCACTTCTCAACCTTTTTTGATTTGATAATTTTTTTACCATAATTTTGTCAAATATATTTCCAAAACACAGGAAGCTAAAACCATATAAAGAAGTAAAACGTTTAATATTTTTGATAATTACAACATGAGTGAACAGAAAGAGAAACTAAAGGCGCTGCAACAAACCATCGAGCGTTTGGAAAAGTCCTACGGCAAAGGAATCGTCATGAAAATGAACGATGAAACAAAAGTAAGTGTAGATGTTATTCCTACGGGTTCCTTTGGCTTAGATTTAGCCTTAGGTGTTGGAGGATTTCCTCGTGGAAGAATTATCGAAATATACGGTCCTGAAAGTTCAGGTAAAACCACCATCGCGCTTCACACCATTGCAGAAGCCCAGAAAACAGGAGGTATATGTGCCTTCATTGACGCGGAACATGCATTTGATAAATTCTATGCTGAAAAACTCGGCATTGATACTTCCAATTTGCTTATTTCACAACCAGATGATGGTGAACAAGCACTCGAGATTGCTGATAATCTAGTTAGATCAGGTGCCATAGATGTTATGGTAATTGACTCTGTAGCAGCCTTGGTTCCTCGTGCAGAAATCGAAGGGGATATGGGAGACAGCAAGGTTGGTTTACATGCTCGATTGATGAGTCAGGCCTTACGAAAACTTACCGGTACCATTAATAAAACAGGTTGTGTTGCCATCTTCATTAATCAATTGCGTGAGAAGATTGGTATCATGTTCGGTAATCCCGAAACAACCACGGGCGGTAATGCATTGAAATTTTATGCTACCATCCGACTAGACATCCGTAGAAGTTCACAAATCAAGGATTCCGACGAGGTTATTGGTAATAGAACCAAAGTGAAAGTCGCAAAAAACAAGGTTGCTCCTCCATTCCGTGTTGTTGAATTTGACATTATGTATGGCAAGGGAATATCCAGAGTTGGAGAGGTGTTAGACATTGCAGTTGATGCCAATATTGTGCAAAAGAGCGGTAGTTGGTTTAGCTACGACGGAACCAAGCTCGGACAAGGAAGAGACACGGTAAAAGGTTTGTTAGAAGACAACCCAGAACTTCTTGCCGATATCGAAGCTAAGATCCTCAAGAAGGATGAAGCAGGAGAAGAAGTACTTGAGGTTCAACCCGAAGAAAAATAATCAACCTTTAATTTTATTGAGTAGAGGCATCGTTCTAGAATAGGGCGATGCTTTTTTATTTCTTACCTGTGAACTTATCCTTATACATGATAGGATATACTACGTACAACATCAGTAGACGCCCGTAACGGAATACCCAAGGAAGAGAAAACAAAATAATAGCGGGAATGATATAAACCGCTTGCTCAAAATATCCTAGGTAATACAGAAGAATAGACAATATCACAGTTGAGCCCACCAACAGGGCATAAGTCCAGTACATGGCACCGAAAAAAAAACCCGTTTCTGGTTCGTATTCTAGGCCACAGGAAGGGCAATGTTCAAGAGTGTCAGAAAACTTCTTGAATGATAAAATCTTATTGCGAAAGACCTTTCCCTTACCGCAACGAGGACATCGCGATAACATGAACGGCATAAATCCCGCTCGTTTAAAATCTGACATGCTCAATCTTTCTTCTTGAAACCGCCATTTTTATAAAAGGCGAAACCAGCACCTGCTGCAAGCACATAGGGAACAGACATTAAAAAGAGAATACCCCCATTCAATCCATCACCTACCTGACGCTCATACTTCTTTTGTTTGTCACGTCCACTTGTTAAAGCTGTTTTACACATGGGGCACTGGGCAAACACACTGCCCATCACAAACAAAGAAATTAGCGTAGCAAATAGTTGTTTTTTCATCTTTAAGTGTTTAAACAAGGCGACAACAGCAAATATACTACAACTCCCGTTACCGATACGTATAACCACAATGGAAAGGTCCACCTAGCCAACTTTTTATGCTTGGCAAACTTCCCTACGGAGCTAAAATAAATGGTATATAAAATCATTGGCATGATCACAGCAGCCAACACTATATGGGAGAAGAGTATGATTAAATACACTGTCTTTATCCAACCCTCTTTACAAAAAGGAACGTGTGGAACGGTGTAATGATAGGTCACATAACTCAACAAAAACAATGTAGAAAGCACAAAGGCACTCAACATGAACTTTTGATGCGTCGCCTTATCTTTTTTATTTCTGATGAAATAAACACCCGCCACCAAGCAAACGGACACCAGTGAATTGATGATAGCGTTTAATTTCGGTAGAGCTCTAGCAAAGTCCGCAGAAGGCCTCATGGTATCCGGAAGGTAGCGCAACAAGGTAACCAAGGCAGGTACCGTCAGGGACAACGCAACTACAATCCAGAAAAATGTTTTATCGCTTATCCAAGGCTTGTTTTCGGTATTCATATTTCAAATTCTCTATATCGTCTTTGATTCTACGAATTAACTCTAATTTTCCCGACATTGACGGGGCCCGTGTAGGAAGTATACCTCTAATATGCCGGTCTTTATCGATTATGACCAAACGATCATCATGTATAAAATCGCTCCCTCGTTGTTCGGTGGCTAGCAATAGATCATTTATGGCCCAATCATAAATTTCACGCTTACTACCTGTGGCAAAGGTTCTTTTGTACAAGTCTGCTTTATAGGCATCAGCGTAAGTTTTCAACGCGGGAACAGAATCTCTCTCTGGATCGATACTCACCGTAAGAAAAACCACTTCAGGATCTCCCACGTATTCCTCGGCCATCACCTGGATTTGTTTGTTCATCTCCGGGCAAACATCTGGGCAAGATGCAAAGAAGATATTGGCAATTACTATTTTTTGATCAAAATCTTCGTAGGTGATTTTCTTACCGTGCTGATTATATAATACCACATCCCCAACGGTATGGTATATGGTATCCTGTTTTACTTCAGAATAATATCGTTCACCAACATAAGGCAATTCTTCATGAACCCATACCGCCTGGGCTAGAAAATAAATTCCTACAGCAGGTAAAACAATAAGGGCCGCTAACGCGGCCACTTTTGAATATTTCTTTTTGCTCTTTGGCATCTGTTATTTCATTAAGCCAATGGCATTGCCTTCATAGAGTAAGCCCATGATTAAACCAACGATAAAAATGGTTGGAACAATAATCATAAGGGCAAGGTTAATGCGCTCATGCTTTAAGTGCATAAATGCACCTACAATGTAGTATGCCTTCACAAGACCGAAGAGAATGAATATCACATTCCTTAGGCCCGAAGCTGGCATAACAAAATAAATAACAAAATCGAATACGGTAATACCCAATAGAATCCAAAAAGTCTTCCAAAGTTCTTTGGTTCCATGACTATCGGTATGGGGTACGTAATTAATTGGATCGTATTCGCCGGGTTTAGTTGGAAAATCCATAACTGTCTTTAAAATTTTATTAGATGAGATAGAAGAATGTAAATACAAAAACCCAAACTAGATCTACAAAGTGCCAGTATAAACCCGCCTTCTCAATCATTTCGTAGTGGCCTCTACGCTCGAATACTCCACGAAAAGTCATGATGTAAACAACCACGTTGATTACCACTCCAGAGAATACATGAAAACCATGAAACCCTGTTACAATGAAGAACAATGCCGCGAATGGTACAGGACCAAAGGTTCTATCTCCAGCTTCCCATTCGAAATGATCTCCAAAGCCTACGCTTTCAAGGTGTTTGTATCCTTGCTCTGTGATCCCAAACAAATTAGAATCCAATCTCGCTCCTTCATGAATGAACGTTGCCCACTCCCAAGCCTGACAGGATAAGAAGGCCACACCACCAAGGATAGTCCATAACATATATGTTTGAACCTCTTTTTTGCTGTTTCTATGCCCAGCTTCCACCGCTAATACCATGGTCACCGAACTTAAAATCAAGATAAAAGTCATTACACTCACAAACAACAGTGGTAAATGAACACCGTGCATGAAAGGGAAATGATTAAAAATAGAAGCAGGATCTGGCCACTTAGTGGTCACTGCGGATTCTGCATTACTGAAGCGCTGAGCTCCATACTGTACTAAAAGGGAGGAGAATGTAAATGCATCCGATAAAAGGAAGATCCACATCATTAATTTTCCGTAACTCACGTTAAACGGAGAACGCCCACCAGCCCACATGGGCTGTTTTTCAAATGCTGCTGTCTGTTCCGTTGCCATTGGGGTATAATTACTACTGTGCGAAATAAAAGAATAAATACAAGAAAATCCACAAAACACCTACAAAATGCCAATAGGTATGAGTTAGTGTCATTAGGCCCATATTCTTTTTGTGTACATTCAAACGAATCGATTGCACCCAAGTTGCAATTAATAGGATAATTCCTCCTAAAATATGTAGAAAGTGTAGCATGGTAATCACCCATACATAAGAAGCGCTAATATCTTCTGGTCTAGCGTTTACAAACGTAAGATCCAATCGAACCATTTGCTGCCAACCAAGGAATTGAGATATACAGAAACCGATACCCAAAATAGTAGTACCGAGCAACAAATTTTTATTGTGTGCCAACTCATCATTTTTGGCCATCTTGTAAGCATAATAAGCCGTAACTGAACTCGCAATAACAATAATGGTTGAATACAAAAAGAAAATAGGCAGATCAAATGCCGTCCAGGCCTGTCTGCTTTCTGCATCTGGTCTATGTACCACAAAGGCACTCACGGTAGCAGCGAACAACATGGAGCTCGCTAGCATGAACAACCAAAGATTTAATTTAGCGGGGGCAACTGGATAGCTTGGGTCTTTAATTTTCTTAGATTTAACCATGACTTAAAACAAAATGTAGCACAAAAATACAACGGGAGTATACAAAAACGAGGCATAAAGGAGTTTTCGGGCTTCCGATACTTCCAACGTTTGGAATAATCGATAAGCCTTAAATAAAAAGAATATACCTACTGGTATAATAACAGAAATGGCTTTTATATCGGCAATACCGTATATCAACGGCATCATACTCACCAAATTTAGAATAACAGTGTAAATTAATACCTGATAAGCGCTGCGTTTGTCTCTTCCGCCTTTGGTCGGTAATAACCAATAACCCGCTTTCTGATAATCCTCATGAAGTATCCAAGCGATGGCCCAAAAGTGAGGAAATTGCCAGAAAAACTGCACTAGAAAAAGAATAAAACCTAGCTCATCAACACGTGGAACCACGGCCGCATAACCGATCCATGGTGGCAGTGCCCCGGGAATTGCCCCAACCAGCACCGCCATGGGGCTTACTTGTTTCATGGGCGTGTATACAAATACATATACCACCAATGACAACCCTCCTAGGAGTACAGCCAAAAATGAAGCACCCGATGCCATCAAAACAAATAGGCCAAGTATACCCGTAATCCAGCAAAATATTCGGGCCGATTTCACATCAATTCTATCTTCTACAATGGGTCGGTTCGATGTACGACTCATTTTCGCATCATTTTCTTTTTCGATGATTTGGTTCATGCCGTTGGCTGCGAAAACAATGAACATTCCACCAATGAGAACTCCAGCGAATAACCACCAATTAAACAATGACAACCAATCCTCGCCACCGATTGACTTCAAGGCTATCAAATAACCAAAGGAGGAGGTAGCCACCACCGTGCTGGTCAAGCGAAACTTAATCAGCTCCAAATAACTTTTAAATGTACTTTTCATTTGTTTTGTTTACTGAAAGCATCAATAGAAAACTATAGGTCAGAATTGCACTACCCAATAACACATGACCCACTTGCACCCAAGCCGGAACTACTAACCAAATATGTAAAACACCCAGCCCAATTTGAGCAAATGCAAACAATGACAACCACTGCCATGGTATATGATTATCATCAAATCTTCTAGATTGAATGTATTGGTAACCGGTATACAGTAATATTAGGACGGGCAAATACCTGTGAATAGCAAATAAGCCATCCATGCCCATTACATTAAGAATTTCTGGGTAAACCGACATTCCTCCAATGGGGATGCCCATGTCTTTGGATACAAGACCACCGAATGCCTTTAAGGCATCCACTTGCTCCCGCGACCAAGTACCTAAAATCACCTCAACAAACAGTATAATCCAGACCCATTTTAATATACCGGCATTGCGCGCAGTAAAAGTTGGAATCACGGGTTGAATCACATGCAGTGCTTTGATAAACGCGAATAAGCATAAAAAAGCTAAAACAAAATGAAGCGAAACCATACCAGGTAATAGATTTGTCGCTACAACTAAACTACCCAACCAAGCATTCAGGATGAGGAACACAAATCCAAGAAGCATCCAAATTCGAGCACGACCAAAAATTTTGAACCAGCAAATCGCAATCCCAAAAAAAGCCACCGCAAATAAACCACTCAAAGCTCCGAACAAGCGATTGATATATTCAATCCACGCTTTTACCGGGTGAAAGGCTTCTGGCTTATACAACGATTTCTCGTTTCTTATTTGCTCCGCTTTTTCCTTTAGACCAATTTTTTCCAAGGTTGAGGTAAAGCGCTCAAGCTTTTTTACTCGCTTTTTCAGAAATATTTGCTCGTAATCAGCGGGTAATTCAGAAGCACTAAAGGGAGGCGCCAATTGACCAAAACACATGGGCCAATCCGGGCAACCCATACCACTTCCCGTGGCACGAACTAAACTCCCCAAGAGAAACAATAAAAAAACAGACGAACAGGTAAGTAAACCTATTCGTCTGTATATTTTCACGATAACTGGGTTATCGATAGATACTGACATTTTCTTTAGCTCAAGCCAAATACGCGCTTGATAGCCGCGAAGAATACACTACCCTCTTCTACTTCTTCTACCTTCTTGGTATCAGGAGCTGATTTGGTTTCCTTGGTGTGTAACACCTCTGGTGCTGATTCATCTGGCTCATACTGAGGGAAGAAATCTTCTTCTCTATCAGGACGTGAATACTCGTAAGGACCGCGGTAAACCGTTGGTATTTCACCAGGCCAATTACCGTGAATACGCTCAACTGGAGTACTCCATTCTAATGTATTAGACTGCCATGGATTTTGCTTGGCTTTCTTACCCTTGAAGATGTTGTAGAAGAAGTTATATAAAAATAATAACTGTGCTCCACCACCTACGATAGCCGCAACCGTTATTAACTTATTTACATCCATCCATACGTTGAAGTCTTCTACCAATGTGAACTGATAGTAACGACGTGGTACACCTGCCAATCCCATGAAATGCATTGGGAAGAAGACCAAATATGCAGTGATGAAAGTGATCCAGAAATGGAAGTAACCTAACGTCTTGTTCATCATTCTTCCAAACATCTTAGGATACCAATGGTAAATACCCGCAAACATTCCAAATATCGCAGCAGATCCCATAACCAAATGGAAGTGAGCTACCACAAAGTATGAGTCGTGCAACTGAATATCTAACGCCGCATTACCTAAGTAAATACCTGTTAATCCACCTGAAATAAAGAATGACACCAACCCTATAGAGAACAACATCGCTGGATTGAAACGTAAGTTACCTTTCCAAAGCGTTGTTAAGTAGTTAAATGCTTTCACCGCCGATGGTACGGCAATGATCAGGGTTAAGATCATAAACACGGAACCCAAGAATGGATTCATACCCGTGATAAACATATGGTGACCCCAAACGATAAACGATAAGAAAGAAATACCCATCAATGAAATCACCATCGCCGTGTAGCCAAAGATTGGTTTACGGGCATTGGTTGAAATCACTTCAGACGTAATACCCAAAGCTGGCATCAAGATGATATATACCTCTGGGTGCCCTAGGAACCAGAACAAGTGTTGGTACAATACGGGACTACCTCCAATATTTTCAAGTGCACCTACACCCTCAAGGTAGATATCACTGAGGTAGAAACTCGTTCCAAATGAACGGTCGAAAATCAAGAATATAGCAGCTCCCAACAATACTGGGAAAGAAAGTAAACCAAGAATCGCTGTGAAGAAGAATGCCCAAATAGTTAATGGCATACGATTCATGCTCATTCCTTTGGTACGCATGTTCAATACGGTAGAGATATAGTTAATACCAGCTAATAAAGAACTTACGATAAACAAAGCAATCGCGGCTAACCATAAAGTCATACCCAAACCAGAACCTGGCATGGCCTTTTCTAAGGCACTTAATGGAGGGTAAACGGTCCAACCACCTGATGCGGGTCCTGTCTCAACGAATACACTTGATAATAACGTTACGGAACTCAAGAAGAAGAACCAGTAACTCAACATATTCATAAATGGAGAGGCCATATCTCTAGCACCAAGCTGCAAGGGAATGAGTAGGTTACTAAAGGTTCCACTCAAACCAGCAGTCAATACATAGAATACCATAATGGTACCGTGTATGGTAACCAAACCCATGTAAAAGTTTGGATCTAATTTTCCATCAACAGCCCATTTACCTAGAAGTGTTTCTAGGAATCCGAATTGCTCATCTGGCCAAGCCAATTGCAAACGGAAAATCAAGGACATAATTAAACCAACCATTCCCATCACAATACCGGTGATAAGGAACTGCTTCGAGATCATCTTATGATCCATCGAGAACACGTACTTGCTGATAAAGCTTTCTTTATGCTCGTGATGATCGTGATGCGTATCTGCGTGAATTGCGGCTGTACTCATATCTAATTCTTTCTAGGTGTTTTTTAATTCAATGTTGGGTTGTTGGTTAGCATTGCTGTTTCCATTTCACCCATTTCAGTTTTACTGTCTTTTTCCTCTTTTTGTGATTCTTCAGCGATTGCAGGAGTAACCAATGGCGCTTGCGAAGCCAACCACGTATTGTATTCTGCTTCGCTATCTACTACTGTCACTTTAATTTTCATGTTGTAGTGCGCTGCACCACATATCTTGTTGCAGTATAGGTAATAATCAAATTCCTTATTACCCTTCGTTTGACGGGCTTCTGCAGTAGTCATTGTCGGTGTAAATGCAAACGACGTTGGCATACCAGGAACACAGTTCATTTGTACACGGAAATGAGGCATGTAAGCTGAATGTATCACGTCTCTTGCTCGAAATTTGAAATTATAAGGCTTGTTCTTGACCAACACGATTTCTGTTGTCACTTTATCGTCATCGCCGGCTCCGTTGAAGAAATCTTTATCTTTTCTATACTCAGAAATACGATTAAGAGCGGTCTTCTTGCGTTTGATATCCTTTTCTAATGTACGCTCATAAGCTCCACTCACAGCGTCTGTGTATTTCGCTTTGAGGGATTTGTAATCCTCAGGATAGGTGATATGTAGCCCTGTAGACACAAAACGATCATGACGAGCTTTCCAAGCCTTGGTAGAGTCCTCTGCTGAAGCCTGTAGCGCTTCCAATTGAGCAACTTCTTTCTTCAAATCGCCTATTAACTCTTCTACTTTACTATCTTCTGCTACACCCAGAGGGTTTGTACCAGAGATGAAGTTAAAGTTCTGGTTGCCCAACTGTTGGTCATCCCCCGCATAACGGGCCTTCCAACCAAACTGATAAGCGAATACCTCAATATCTTGTGTATCCTTTGATACCTCACCGGTAATTTTAGACCAGGTAGTGAAACCCCTCAATACCAAAAACGTCAAAACGATGGTCGGGACAATGGTCCAAATGACCTCTAATTTATTGTTGTGGAAATAATAAAGAGCCTTACGGTTTTCATTGTAACGGTAACGGAACATGAAGTAAAACAACAGGAATTCGGTTACTACGAACACAAAAAAGGTAAACCCAAAGGTCCAGTAGAACATAGAATCATATGTCTCACCATGAAGGGAAGAAGAATCCCCAAGTAAAACATACTGCCCATGATACTTAAGCTCCCAAAAAACACCTGCCAGACTTAAAACAATAAAAATGATGGCAATCCACGCATTGATATTATTCCAACTCATCACGGATTTCCCCGTAATCTTTTCAGTTAGAGCACCAATGTCAAATGCGCGAGCGATAACCAAAATTACAAGCAGGGCTAAAACCCAAGTTAAAATGCTCACCCAGTCCCAATTGGCTAGGCTAAATTCTTTTGGTGGCTCAACCACATCTGCAGCTGCCATTAGGATCCAAGGAGTCAATACTGTAGTCAGCATTAACAGGGCTTTCTTGATAAACGAATTCGGGCGAATTCTAAGGGTATCAAATCTCATGTCTTTTCCAAAAATGGGGTTTTCACTGCAAATTTAACATTTCGCGTGAGTTATTCGGCCAATCCTATGCCTTTTTTTCATATTTAGAACCCTTCTTCGAATAGGCCAAACGTATAATTCGTTTTGTACTTTTTAATATTCAACGAGTTGCATCTCTGTATGCCCTTGACAAGGCATGAAAATCTGTAACCGATAAGGCCTCCGCACGCAACGTTTTCCACTCCTCCGGTAATTGAAATTTTGGATATTGCATTATCATGCTTTTCAAGGAGTTAGATAATGTTTTTCGCCGTTGTGAAAAAGCTTGTTTAACGACTTGACGTAAAAACTTCCACTCGGGTAGATC
>VMCP01000006.1 GCA_008081305.1 Bacteroidota bacterium
GGAATAGCCACCATGGAAGAAATACGATCAACCGGTATCAGCATTGAGCGATTTGAGCGTATTCATCGTAAAGAAGGTTATGGGATCAAAAACAAACGTTATTACTTGTTTAATCCTATTTATGAGCACAAATTCGGCATTAAACCAAAGCGTCAATGGTCCCTCATATCAGCCATTCCTTTTCTTAGGGATTTTCTCACCATGGGTGTTTATTACACGGTAGAGGACGCATCCTAAGGTAGGATTAGGCATCTTAGGTTATGAAAATACACCGTGAAACGTTAGATTTGTATATTACCATAAAAAGTATGAAAACGCTAAAGCAAATCATTTGGATTATTGCCATGGTTTCATCCACGGTGGTTTGGGGACAACGTCGTAGTCAACCCATTGAGGTAGGTATTACACTGGGAGCATCCAATTACATGGGGGAATTATCTCCTTCGGTGGCACTTAATGAGACCAAGCCAATGGGAGGAATCATTTGCCGATTTAACTATTCTGACTTTCTTACGCTGAGAGGTAATGCGCTTTTCGGACAGATATCTGGTAGCGATGCCAATTATTCAGATATCGCTGAACGATACAAAAGAAATCTAAGCTTCCGTAGTAATATCATCGAAATTGGAGGGACCATAGAATATAACTTTCTAGGGTATTCTGAAACACAACGTTTCAATCCTGCAAGCCCTTATGTGTTTGCCGGAGTTGCCATGTTTAAATATAACCCTGTTGCGTACTTCGAATACATGCCTGATGTTCATTCAGCACTTGGTTATGGTGATTTATCCCGTTACGATGGACAATGGGTTGAATTACAGCCATTATCTACAGAAGGTCAAGAGACTACTAAGTACAACGAAAGACGGAGGTATGCATTAACCCAGGTTTCTATTCCTATTGGAATAGGATATAAACAACAATTTGATGACGTTTGGGCTTGGGGAATAGAGTTAGGAGCAAGAAAAACATTTACAGACTATCTTGATGATGTGAGTATGACATATGTTGATCCTCAAATTGTCGGAGGTAGTAATGGTGGTATAGCGGCAGCATTAGCAGATCGCACCCCTGAATTACGTGACCCATCATTATTCAATGATCCGGGTAACGAGGAGAGATTGGGTGATGCTCGCGGAGATCAATCAACAACAGACTGGTACTTATTTTTGAATTTTACATTGACTAGGAAAATTACGGGTGGAAAAACAACCTGTTTCCAATTTTAAGAGAAACATACAACGTACTAAAATTACCTTTTTGCTAAGTGCATTATGCCTTTGGCCTAGCTTTGTATGGTCTCAAAAGTACTTTTCTGGAAGAAAAGAATTTGGTGTTGCTTTTGGAGTGAGCAACTATTACGGTGATCTTTCTCAAGGTCAAAACCTAAAGCACTTTCATCCCTCAGTATCGGTTTATCAGCGGTATAATTTGAGTGATTATTTTTCATGGAGGAATCAGTTTAGTTATTTGAAAATTTCAGGAACAACGGAGGGCAACCCTAACTACGAAATTCAAAACTTAAATTTTCAATCAGAGATATACGAATTTGCCAGTATGTTGAGCTTTAACTTCCATCGGTTTGGGTGCAACATCAATAATAAAAAACAAACTCCCTATGCCTTATTTGGTATTTCTGGTTACCGCCACGACCCATATAGAATAGAAGGGGAAATAAGTTTGAGGGCAGCGAATACCGAATTGAGAAAACCACACTATCGCACACTGCAGATGGCCTTCCCAATGGGCTTAGGGTATAAATATTTGTTAAGTCAAAAGCGGAATCGTGGAGCCCTAATATTGGGTGTGGAGGCCATTTGGAGAAAAACATTTATTGATCATCTAGACGATGTGGAAGGACAATATGCCGACTACCGAGCGGCAAAAGATCAACTTGGTGAAGCAGCTGCTCAATATGGTCAAGCACAGATGATGAATGGTGTTTCCGAGTTCCCTGAGGGTACCTATCGGGGGGACGCACACCTCGATGATTGGTTTTATTTCGTAGGATTTAATATTTCTTACCGGTTTACTCCCTTAATTTGCAGATAATTCATGGCGATTGAACCCATAAGCGAATACCCACAACTAAATCCGGAACGAATACCAGAGCATGTAGCAATAATCATGGATGGTAATGGTCGCTGGGCGAAGCAACAAGGCCACATGCGTATCTTCGGCCACAAACATGGAGTGAATGCAGTCCGTAATAGTGTGGAATTTGCTGCGGAGATAGGGGTTAGATACCTTACTTTATATGCTTTTTCTACGGAGAACTGGAATAGACCCCCGCTTGAAATCAATGCATTAATGCAACTTTTGGTTGATACCATTGAGAAGGAGTTGCCCAATTTGATGAAAAATAACATCAGATTGAAAACCATTGGAAATCGTTCGCAATTACCGAAAAGATGCCAGCGACAACTAGAAGAGACGGAGAAAGCTACCGAAAATAATACACGAACAACCCTTATTTTAGCGTTGAGTTATAGTGGTCGTTGGGACATCATTGAAGCGGTTAAAAAAATATCTTCGGATGTTCAGACTGGCGGTATTAAGGTGGATGATATCAATGAAGATACATTGAACAATGCTTTAAATACAGCAGCATATCCCAATCCAGATTTACTAATCAGAACGAGTGGGGAAATGCGAATTAGCAACTTCTTACTTTGGGAAATTGCCTACTCAGAGATTCATTTCACGAGGGTATTATGGCCAGATTTTAGAAAAGAGCATTTTTTAGAAGCCGTGCTTGATTACCAAAAAAGAGAACGTCGCTTCGGTAAAACATCTGATCAGATTGAACCTGTTCAAAAAGGAGCAAATACAGCATGACATTGTATCGAAATACGAAGAGATTCATGGTTGTCTTGTGTGCATTACTTTCATTTAATGCATACTCACAAGATAGTTTATACAACAAGTCTAAGCCTATTTCCTATAATTACATCGAACCTGATGTTTACAAAATAAAAAACATCGATGTTAGAGAGGTAAATGGTCAGCCTGTTCAAAAAGCTTTGGTTATTCTTTATTCGGGATTATCCATCGGCCAAGAAATTAAGGTTCCTGGCCCGGATGTGCCACAGGCAATCAAGAATATTTGGGAGAGAGATTACTTTTCGGATGTGCAAGTGTATTTCTTACCGACTGGAAATGGTAAAGAAATCGTTGTGCAGTTCTTGGTAAAAGAACAACCTAGATTGAACGGATATCGTTTTTTAAATATTTCGAATTCTCAGGCTAAAACACTCAAGGAGGAAACCAGTCTGCGCCGGGGTATGTATATCACACCCAATTTAGTGAATCGTACCATTGAGCAGATTAAAGCCTATTATTTAGAAAAAGGTTATTACAACGTACAGATTAGTGTAAAACGTCCTCAAGCAAAGAATAAAAAAGGAGACCCGATGAGAGGGTATCAAAACTTCGACTTTTACATCAACAAAGGACAGAAGGTTAAGATTTACGATTTTGTTTTTAATGGGAATGAATCCTTAAATGATAAGGAGCTAAGGAAGTCCATTAAAGGAATCAAAAGACGACTTAAGAAGTGGAACATATTTGTTACGTCTAAGTATACAGAGGAGAAGTGGAAAGAAGGATTAGATGAAATAGTAAAGGCTTATCGCAGTAAAGGATTTAGGGATGCTCGAATATTATCCGATAGTATCTCTGTTTTCTCGGAGAATAGAATATTGCTTCATGTCAATCTTTACGAAGGGCAGAAGTATCATTACCGCAGTATAAAATGGAAGGGAAATGTGAAGTATACCACAACCTTGTTGGATACTCTTTTGGGGATTCAACCCGGTGATGTATTTAATCAATCTCTATTAGACGAGCGTTTATTTGCTAACCCTGGTGGTTTCGATATCCAAACCTTATACATGGACGCTGGGTACCTCTTCTTTAATATGACGCCTGTAGAAGTGGGTGTTCAAAACGATAGTATTGATTTAGAAATTCGAATTAATGAGGGTCCTCAGGCTACCATTGGACGAGTTACTTGGATGGGTAACACCAAAACTTCCGATCGAGTAATTTTACGGGAAGTAAGAACCAAGCCAGGGAATAAATTTTCAAGAACCGATATACAGCGTACAATGAGAGACCTAGCAGCTATTGGTTTATTCGATCCTGAACAGTTGAACGTTAATCCTAAACCTAACCCTGCGGATGGAACGGTTGATATAGAATATAAATTAGTAGAGAAGCCTTCAGACCAGATTGAATTATCAGGTGGTTGGGGAGGAAACGGCTTTAGTACAACCCCTACTTTGATTGGTACGGCAGGTATTGTATTGAACAACTTCTCATCTAGAAAGCTACTAAAGACCGAATTATGGAATCCGGTTCCTTCTGGTGACGGACAAAAATTATCCTTGAGGGCTCAGAGTAACGGTACTAACTATCAAGGTTATACATTCTCTTTCACGGAGCCATGGTTAGGCGGCTACAAACCCACATCATTATCGGTGAGTATTTTCCATACGGTGAACAGCTTTGACTGGCGTCAGAAAGATGATCCATTGCGTCAGGTTTTCTTTAATACGGGAGCTACTGTTTCTATTGGAAAGCGCTTGAAATGGCCGGACGATTTCTTCAATATCAACTACCAGTTCAGTTTTCAGCAATACCGTATGCAGAACATGGACGGTGGTTTTTATGGCTTCCCAACAGGATTCCAGGGAATCTCTTATAACCCATCGATGCAGGTGACACTGACTCGTTCAAGCGTGAGTGAACCGATTTATCCAACATCAGGAAGTAAGTTTGTTACCTCAATACAGGCTACGCCACCATTGAGCTTGATGAATGGAAAAGATTATACAACCTTACCCTTAACTGAGAAATACCGTTGGGCTGAATTTTACAAGTTCAAACTTGATGCTGAGTGGTATACCCCAATATACAAGAAGTTGGTATTAATGGCTAAAACCCGTTTTGGATTCCTAGGTTACTATAATCGAGATATTGGACCAACCTTCTTTGAGCGTTTCCAGGTGGGTGGAGCAGGTATATTTGGTTTCAATATTGCGGCTACGGAGATTATCTCACAAAGAGGATACGATAACTATACCATTTCGCAAACGGCAATGGGTAGCTCTGCAGGTGCTCCTATTTATAACAAGTTCACCTTGGAGTTAAGACAGGCCATTACCACGAGTCAAACAGCCACTGTGTATGCTTTGACATTTTTTGAAGCAGGTGACGCATGGTCAAATATGTCTAAATACAATCCTTTTCAGATGAAAAGAGCGGCGGGAGTTGGTGTACGATTATTTATGCCAATGTTCGGACTAATTGGTCTAGATTATGCTTGGGGTTTTGATTACAAAGATGTTCCCCGTAGTGGTCAAATGGGTCAAATCCACTTCTTTATCGGTCAGCAGTTTTAGCGGGTTTAATTATCAGATAAACCGCGGTTAGCAAGAAAGCCAATCCAACGAATGTGTTCCAGTTGATGGATTCCTGATCAAATAAACCCCACATCACAGCAGTTACTGGGATGATAAAAGTGGTGGTTGAGGCCATAATAGGCTTCACGAATTTTATCACATAGTTAAATGCCAGCATACTGAGTGCGCTTCCTAATATCCCCAAAAGAAACAAGTAGAAAAAGGCAGTATTGGCATTCATCGGGCCTTCTGCGAAAAGTTCACCTGGATACGTTTCCCAAAGTGATAGTACATCGGTTTGCCATAGGATAAAGCAATAAATAAAACCGGTACTTACAAAGGGGTAAGCCGTTTTTACCATCCCCGGAAGGTGGTTTAGGTGTTGTTTGATAATGTTTATGTTTAGACCGTATAAGGCAGCTCCTGCAAGTGGCAGTAAAGCACCAAGTATAGGAATAGGAGCAGAATAGGAAAGCAACGAAGGACCAAAAAGGAAAACGGCGCCAAAAAGCCCGATGAGCACTCCTATACTACTATTTCTATCAATGTTGTCCTTGTACAGGAGATAACCAAAAACCAAGGTAAATAAAGGGGTAAAGGCATTTAAAATCCCGGACAATGCAGATGGAATTACCTGCACAGAATATGCAAAAAAGAAGGCGGGTAATCCGTTTCCAATTAAACCACTAATAAAAAGCCAGAGATAGTCCTTTTTTCGTAAGATTTTTTCTTTTGCTTCACTTGAACGGTAAGGTTGGAACAGGGAATATTTTATAACCCATGGCAATAAAACAAGCGAAGCTAGAAACAGCCGTATACCAGCAACTTGGATAGGAGAAAAAACCAAGGCACCTCGTTTCATTAAAATGAAGGAACTTCCCCAAACCATGCCCAATACCGCAATCAGGACCAATGGCAAGTAACGCGATTTCACGGTGCAAAAGTCGACTAAAATATTGGTTTGCCGTATCTGTTGAATAAAAACACGAAATTTGTTTTCTATGCGCGCGTCAAAACTGTTCATCGCACTTATCTTCAGTTATGGTATTGTTAATGCCCAAGTAACGGATGAACTCATATGCGCTGAAAAAGCACATTTTCATCGCAAAGCATTGATAGAAAAACGCGCGAATAACGATGCGTATCATGGTTATAATATTGGTTATCATCGTTGTTTTTGGAAGCTAAACCCTTACGAAGGATCGGATATATCAGGATCGGTATTGTTTCGATTTCGGGTTGACAATACGGTAGATTCTTTGGCTTTCGACCTGATCCAACAGCTTCAAGTTGACAGTGTATTGGTAAACGGTAAATGGGCAAAAACAGAACGCCGGTCAAATCAAGTTTTTGTGTTCAATGATCAAAAATGGAAAGAAGGGTCGCTAGATTCCTTTACAGTATATTATCACGGAAATCCAGCAGGAATTCCAGGTGGATGGGGTGCATACACTTACGATAATCACGCAACTGGACCGATAATCCATACACTTTCTCAACCCTACGGAGCGCCATTTTGGTGGCCTTGTAAACAGTCTTTGACGGATAAAATTGATTCCATCGATATTTTTGTAGAGACTCATAAAGATTTTAAGGTTGGTAGCAATGGTTTGTTGCTGTCTGATGTGTCAACAAGTGATGAATTGCATAAAATTCACTGGTCACATCGGTACCCAGTGGTTACTTATTTAGTGGCCATTGCCGTAACCAATTACGTAGAGTTTACAGATTATGCTCATTTTGATGGTCGAAGCGATTCCTTACCTGTGTTGAATTATGTTTTTCCACAGTTCGAGGCTTCTTCACGGTCTGAGGTAAAAGACATTTTGCCCATGTTAAGGTTAATGGATAGCTTGTTTATCCCCTATCCGTTTGAAAAAGAAAAATACGGACATGCTCAATTCACTTGGGGAGGTGGTATGGAGCATCAAACCATGAGTTTTATGGTTAATTTTTCATTTGATTTGATGGCACATGAAGTGGCGCATCAATGGTTCGGGGATATGGTGACCTGTGGCTCTTGGAATGACCTGTGGTTAAACGAGGGCTATGCAACCTACCTTACGGCAGTATGTCATGAATACTTGAGAGGAAAAGAAGATTTTAAATTTCAAATGCGCGCCATGCGTAATAACATAACCGCTAAAGACGATGGTTCGGTGAAACCTAGTGATACTAGTCAGGTTAATGTATTATTCAATGGTAGATTAACATACAGAAAAGGTGCCTGGTTGTTGCATATGCTGAGAAATGAGTTGGGTGATTCTTTATTTTTTGAGGGATGTAGAACTTTCTTGACGGGTGGTGATCGTGCTTTTGCATTCAGTACTACCAACGAGTACCGTGAGGTAATGGAATCCGTTTCAGGTAGAGATTTACAATGGTTCTTCAAACAATGGTACGAAGGCCAAGGACATCCTGAGTTAAAAATCAACTGGGAGCAGCGAGGGCGAGAGGTGAAGATTAAAATCGATCAAACACCATCGCACTCATCGGTACCCATGTGGAACATCCCGGTTCCGGTTGAGTTTTCCAATGTTAGCGGGGAATCGGAATTATGCATTTTACGACCAAAAGAGCTATCCTTTGATACCGTTATTACATTGAGTTTTGCGGCGGATACTGCGGTTTTTGACCCAAATATTACGGTGTTAGCTAAGGCTAGTTTGGGTGGTTTAAATTTGGATAAAATCCAAAAAGAAGAGGTAGTTGTGGCACCTAACCCTTCGTCCACAGAATGGAATATTTATGCTCGAAACCCGATTTTACAAAAGGTAGAGGTGTATAACGATATAGGCCAGTTGGTTTACAGTAAAAGTTTGGATTCTGCATTTAATACAAAAATCCCGCTGTTAGGATTGTCTTCTGGGACTTATATCACCAAAATCTACACGGATAATATCGTATATTCGAGAAAATGCATAAAGGAAGAAGACTAAATATCACCGCATTGTTCTTGCTTTTCGCTTGGACAATTTCTTCTTGTGAAGATAACAATCCGGGTGATGGAGGAAATAATAAAACCGATGACTCGAAGTTTGAACTTCAACTTTCGTTCAACGGACAAATTGATAATGAGCCACTACCACCGGTAGGTCAATCTGTATTTAAAACAAAATATGGCGATGAGCTATTCATGATCACGAATTGGGCGATGATATTTTCAGATTTAGCCTTAGTTACGGAGGATGATGACACGGTTCGCTTGGGTGATGGATACCAGTGGGTAGATTTGAGATACAATAGAAATAAGTTCACCTACAAAGGGATTCCTAAGCAACGCTACAAAGGCATACAGTTTACCATGGGCCTTGATTCGGCGGTTAACCACGGAGATCCAAGTGTTTGGGCCGCAGATCATCCCTTAAATCCATTAATGAACGGCTTGCACTGGGGTTGGTCTGGAGGATATATCTTCCAAGCGATGGACGGTCGTTATAAAGTACACGAGGATTCTTTTGCATACGGATTTAGTTACCACACCGCTACCATGCAGTTTGTAACCCGTTATTTTCTACCTCTAGAAGAAGATTTGTCAGGAGATAAACACCATATTGCCGTGAACATTAACGCGGATCGCTTTTTTGGGAATGCAAGTTTAAATGAAGGCATTCTGTTTGCCGATGACCCTGTTTCTCACTCTGAAGGTGATCATGAAGAAGAAGCCATGCGCAAATTTTTAGATCATTCTCTGTACGGGTTTAGAGTGAATCTGGTGGAATAGAAAACATGAAAAGACATGTAGGAATATGGTTAATGGTCGTTGCTCTTTTCTCTTGCTCCAAAGAGGAACAAGCTTTCGATGATTCTCAAAAAACCTACACGGCAACACCGGTTTCAACATCGGATATTTTCCCTATGGAGTTTGGTGCTCCTAACTTACCCAAGGACAACCCCTTTACGGAAGAAGGAATATATTTGGGTCGGATGTTATTTTACGATCCAATTCTTTCTTTAGATAGTTCGGTCAGTTGTGCCAGTTGTCATCAGCAACAATATGCATTTGCCGAGCCATTGGATCGTAGCTTCGGTATTTATGGACTACGCACAAGCCGGAGTGCTATGCCTTTATTTAACCTAGCTTACAGTCAGAAATTTTTCTGGGATGCTCGGGTAAGTTCTCTGAGGCAATTGGTTTTTGAGCCTATCGTTGCACATAATGAAATGGCAATGTCATTGGCAAGGCTCGAGGAGCGACTCAAACGCAATAAAAAATATATAGAGTACTTCAATAAGGCCTTCAATGAAGAACCAAATTTGTACGATATGTCCTTGGCTATGGAACAGTTTTTATTATCCATGGTGAGTAAAGATTCTAGATTCAATCGGTTTTTTCCAGGAGACAATGTGGAAGAGTTAAATGCTTCGGAATTAAGAGGAGCTTTTATTTTTAATGGGCTTGTGAATTTTGATGCCAATGGAAATACCAAGGGAGCTGATTGCTTCCATTGCCATGGTGGTGAAATGGCGCAGCAACAAAATCCGGCAATGGGCGGAATCGCCAATAACGGTTTAGATGCGAGTCCTAATGATCTTGGGGTAGGAGGAGTAACCAACAGAGATCAGGATATGGGTGTGTTTAAGGCGCCGAGCTTATTGAATATTGCATTAACCGCCCCATATATGCACGATGGGAGGTTTAAAACTTTGGAGGAGGTGGTTGATCACTACAGTGATAATGTTCATTATGAAAATCCTACCATACATCCTCAAATGGCGGCACATGGTGGTATTCAGTTGAATCTCAGTGATCAACAAAAAACGGACCTTATTGCATATCTGCGAAGTATGACGGATTCAACGTTCATACAAAACCCCAAGTATGCAAATCCTTTTTAGAAGGATATCAATCCATAATAGGATTTAACCATTTTTTCATGACATCAACTTCCAAACCTTTTCGATTGGCATAATCCTCCAATTGATCTTGGTTTATCTTACCCAACCCGAAATACTTGGCTTCTGGATGAGCGAAGTACCAACCACTCACGGACGCGGCTGGCAACATAGCCATACTCTCAGTTAAAGAGATACCTGTTTGTATTTGATTTTCTTTAAAGAGATTAAACAGAATCTCTTTCTCCGTGTGATCTGGGCAAGCAGGGTAGCCTGGAGCAGGTCGGATACCTTGGTATTTTTCACGAATGAGTGATTCGTTATCTAGGTTTTCTCCTGTTGCATAACCCCAATGGTTCACTCTAACTTCACGATGTAAATATTCTGCAAATGCTTCTGCCAAGCGATCTGCTAACGCTTTTGCTAGGATGCTATTATAATCATCGTGATTATCGTCGTATTCCTTTATCAGACGGTCTAGTCCAATTCCAGTAGTTACAGCAAATCCTCCTAAATAATCGAGTTCATCTTCTACAAGATAATCGGCTAATGAAAGGTTAGCGATGCCATTCGACATTTTTCTTTGTTGACGTAAGTAATGGAAAACCGCCAATGGCTTTTTGTCTTCTTTATTGAGATATACGGCAACATCATCATGACATCTACGGGCAGGTAAAATAAAGAAAGACCCTTTGGATTGAATCGGAGGATTCTTTTCCCACTCATCTAGCATGTGTTGCGCGTCTGCAAATAACTTGGTTGCCTCAGTTCCTACAATCGGGTCTTCTAAAATATCCGGGTATTTACCCGCGAGTTCCCAAGTTTGAAAAAAGGGTGTCCAGTCTATGGTTTGACGCAAGGTTGCAATCGCGATATCATTAACTTCAAAGAAACCCGTTTGTTTCGGTGTAGGCGATGGGCTGTTGATGCTTAATCCATTTTGACGTGCATCTTCATAACCGATTAAGTTTTTTGTCTTCTGTCGTTTGCTATGGCCATCTGCTAACTGGGTATACTCGTCTCTTATTTTTTCGGAATAGGTAGCGTAAGTATCTGGGTTTAGCAATTGCCCGGCAACCGGTACCGAACGACTTGCATCGTTAACGTGAATCACGGGATACTGATATTGAGGAGCGATTTTTACAGCGGTGTGAACCCGTGAGGTAGTAGCACCTCCAATAAGAAGAGGTTGTTTCATTCCTAGGCGCTTCATTTCACTTGCTACGTGAACCATCTCATCCAAGGAGGGGGTAATCAAACCACTCAATCCTATGATGTCTGCTCCCCACTCTTGCGCTCTTTGTAAGATTTTATCTGCTGGAACCATCACACCCATATCCTCAATAGCGTAATTGTTACAAGCAAGCACAACGGCTACAATATTTTTACCGATATCGTGAACATCTCCCTTAACCGTCGCCAAAAGGATTCTTCCCTGCGTTCGGGAATCAGGATTATCGACTTTTTGTGCTTCTAAAAAGGGCTGGAGATAAGCAACGGATTTTTTCATGACCCGCGCACTTTTAACCACCTGAGGCAAGAACATTTTTCCTTCCCCAAAGAGATCCCCAACGTAATTCATACCATCCATTAACGGACCTTCAATTACCTTTAACGGTTCTTGGAGTTTATCTAATGCCTCTTGTGTGTCAGCATCAATAAATTCGGTAATTCCTTTGACAAGACTGTGTTTTAAACGTTCTTCAATCGGTAGTGAGCGCCACTCTTGTGCCTGTTTTTTATCTTCTTTTTTCCCTTTGACGGTTTCAGATAGAGCCAGAAGGCGGTCGGTTGCATCATCTCGGCGGTTGAGTAATACATCCTCTACATGCTCAAGTAGTTCCTTGGGGATGTCTTCATATACCTCAACCATTCCTGCGTTAACGATACCCATATCCAAGCCGGCTTTAATAGCATGAAAAAGGAAGGCACTGTGCATGGCTTCTCGTACCGTGTTGTTTCCCCTGAAAGAGAAAGAAATATTTGATACTCCACCAGATACTTTTGCCCCAGGAAGGTTTTCTTTAATCCATCTGGTAGCATTGATGAAGTCAACCGCATAATTGTTGTGTTCCTCGATACCCGTAGCGACTGTCAAAATATTCGGGTCAAAAATGATGTCTTGAGGATTGAATTTCACTTGATCAACTAGGATATCGTAACTACGCTTACAAACCTCAATTTTCCTTTCAAAACTATCTGCTTGTCCGGTTTCATCAAAAGCCATAACTACAACGGCTGCACCGTATCGTTTGATTTTTTTTGCTCTCTCAATGAATTTTTCTTCACCGTCTTTTAAGGAAATGGAATTCACAATTCCTTTTCCTTGAACGCATTTTAATCCAGCCTCGATAACCTCCCATTTGGAACTATCAATCATGATTGGAACTCGGGAAATATCCGGTTCAGCCGCAATTAGGTTTAGAAATGTCTTCATGGCTTCAATACCATCCAACATCCCTTCATCCATATTGACATCAATTACTTGAGCTCCATTTTCAACTTGTTGTCTCGCGACATCTA
>VMCP01000176.1 GCA_008081305.1 Bacteroidota bacterium
CCTGGTGCGTCATCGCAACAATTAAGTCTGCATCAATGATCTTAGCATAATTATGTACTTCGTTTGCAAAATTGTCAAACACTCCATCTTTGAATTCGTACATCACGTGCTTTACCTTGTTCTTTTCCATGGCACTGCGAATCATCGCAATGTTATTTTTCATTTTGCGATCTAGGTACTCATCACTTGAATCTGAAAATACAATGTGAATTTCGGATCCGAAACGCTTGGCGATGTCAATTCCCCAGTTAAGTTTTTGGCGACTTTCAATGGTTAAATCAAAAGGCATAACAATTTTTTGATATCCTTTTTCGGAAATGCTCATTCCCTTCACAACAACCACGGGCACTTCGGCGTATTGTAGTGTACGTGAAGCATTGGAACCCATAATTTGCTCTAGGCCACTTGCTCCATGACTTCCCATAATTATAGAGTCGTATGCTTCGTTGTTGGCGATCTCGGCAATTTTTTTGTAAACCTTACCAGTTTCTACTCGGTGGTGCACTTTAATGCCAAATTCTTTGGAAACTTCGTCAGCTCTTGCAGCAAGTTTAGTTTCAATCGCATCTTTCATGATAGCAGATTGGTTTTTGGAAAAGAAACCTCCCATGAATCCTTCCTCTACTACGTAAATGAGGGTGATTTCATTTCCATAGGCCTTGGCTACTTTAGCAGCATGTCCCACGGCAATTCGTGCAATCTCAGAGAAATCCGTGGGCACTAAAATTTGGTTATTTGTATTTCTGTTTACCATAGCAATCTGTATTCAAATATACAGTGAGTCTGACTAAGAGAAAGTGATAATTGTCATATATGTTATTCTTCTTGGATTACGAGCTTTTGCGAATAGGTCCCCAACTCATTAGAAGAGGTAAAAATATAGGTACCCACAGACAAGTGCTGTAAGTCGATGTTTTTGTCTGACTCAACTAGATGGTATTCGATTAAAACCTTACCCTCGAGCGAAGTAATGCTGATCCGGGTAGGAGTGGAAATATTCAAATGGAGATTTCCATGGCTTGGGTTTGGTGAAAACTGAATTCCGGTTTTATTGAATGATTTTATTTTCGCTGGCTCACAATTGACATATATCGTTTCGCAAATCCAAGTATCGCATTTTAAACATTCGTCATATGCCCACATGCAAACATTGTAGTACCCGTTTTCCTTGAAAAGGAAATCGTGAATCCTTCCGTATTCTTGGTAAATAACGGTGTTGCCAGAAACAATTTTTAGTTTCTGTTGAATGCAACTATCCTCGTAATTCGTCATCTCAAAAATATATTTCATGCAGTTCTCGCGGAGCGGGGTATAGGATAGTTTTAACTTGCTCCAGTCACATTTCTTTGAAGAAATGCAATCGGTCGTAAAGGTTGAGCACAGTGTGGTGTCACAACCCGTACAATTATTATAAAATTTAACGCAAACGGTGTACTTCCCATTTTCAGGAATTTCATAACGGAATAGTCTCCTGTATTGCCTATCCAGTGAGGCTGCTTTGCCGTTTACGGTGACCCCGTATTCAAAACAAGAATCCATGAATTCATTTATCCATATCTTAATCAATGGACAGTTGGACTTATTAATGGTGAAACCAAGTTTATCTGGCCACTCACATTTTTTTGATTCAAAACAACCGATTTCAATCCATTTATAAATGATGGTGTCACAACCCGTACAGCTATTTACATACCTAAAGCCATATTTATATCGTCCGTTTTCTTTGAATTGATGAGTTTTATATCTACCTGAAGTTAATTTGCCATCAAAGTAGAATTCTATTTTAATACAGGTGTCCTTTTGGTAGGTGGCCTCAAAAATTGCTGAGCCACATTTCTCTTTACTTAGCGCATGTCCGATGCTTAGGTTGTATTCCTTCCAATTACACTTTTTATTAGGAAGGCATGAATTTGAAACGATATCGCAGAAAGTGGTATCGCATCCCGTACAAGCATTTTTGAGTGTCAAACAAACCACAAATGAGTCTTTCTTTTCGAAAGTTACCCTTGCAACGCGGTCGTAGTAATATTTTCCGTTAATGGTCCATTTGTATTGCATGCAAGAGTCTTCATAGTTTGGTGCTTCAAAAACCCATTTATTGCAGTTATTTGATGTGTATATATTTTTTTCTTTCCAGTTACATTTGGTGGTTTTAGTGTTACAATTGACTTTTATGGTTTCGCATAAAGTGGTTGAGCACTTTTTATTGCTCACCGTGTATCCAACCAATACACACATTCGGTATGTGCTGTCTTTTTTGTATTGGTGATTGGGGTCGTCATTGGTAGAAGATGAACCGTCACCAAATTGCCATTTATAGGTAGGACTAAAACCGCTGTTATATAATGGCTTTGCTCTAAAATAGTAAAGGCCACATTTACTTGAATCTTTGGTTATGTATAGCTTTTTGTCGACACTGTCACAAGGATCACAGCCCTTAACGGTAACAGATGAACAAATGGTGGTGTCCGAACGCTTACAGAAATTATATACCTGCATACAAATTTTATAGGTACCGGCCGTTTTAAACGTAGTTTTCAAGGAAAGCCCTTTGGCAGTTGGTGTAGAGGTGTTTCCTACATACCAAGCCACAGACTCACAACTACTATCGATATATTTTGCAACGGCATGAATTTCAAGACATTTGCTTGTTACGCTGATTCTAGGGTGATTAGACTGTGCACGCGATAAGGAAATACCCAAGAAAAGTAATAAAACTGCAATTATTGATTTTCTGTTATGTAAGGTGGCAAATGTCATTTTGTTTGAATTTTATATACAGATTAGACGCATATATTAAACAATCCGTTGCAATGAACAATGAGATTCTTATGATTCGAACAAATTCGCACTCAGTTCATCTCCAATCAACCTGCCCTTGTTTGTTAAATAAAAACCGGATTCATCTATATCAATCCATCCATTTGATTTGTAGTGCTCTAACATGGTCTTTTTTTCTTTACGCCAAGACATTCTAAGCAATTCTATGTCTGACCAAACGATTCCCTCTTTGGTTCTGAGTTTTACCATGATGTACTCGTTTAAACGGTCATTTTCCGTGAGCTTTTCTATTTCTCTTGGGAATGAATGATTCTCAATGGCTGAAACATACCTGGCGTTGTTAGGTTCATTCCAATATCTAAGAGTATCACCATCATAAGAATGTGCCGATGGACCAAAACCGTAGTAAGGTAGGAAATTCCAGTAATTGGAATTATGAATTGCTCGATAGCCCTCTGCACAGTAATTACTGATTTCGTATGCTTCCCAACCGACTTTTTTTATGTGCTTTTGTAGAATATCAAACTGCAACGCTGCTTTATCTTCATCAATAGGTGGGATGATGTTTTTATTTACCTGATGAGCTAAAACGGTTTTTTCTTCTACTGTCAGAGCGTAAGCAGATAGGTGTTTGATGGTAGAGTATTTCTTGATGAAATCCAGCTCTCCTTGCCACTCTTCATCAGATTTCCAAGGGGTTCCGTAAATAAGATCAACCGAAAGCGTAATAGACTTTTCTTTATTCAAGAGTGCTAATGCAGTCAGGCTTTGCTCCTTGGAATGAGCTCTATTCATTGCTTTTAACTCTAACTCATTTAGAGATTGCAATCCAAGACTGACACGGTTTACGCCAAGTTGTTTTAGGTTTTCAATAAGATCAGAGTCGATGTCTTCCGGATTACATTCAACAGTGAATTCCTGGATATTTGAAATATCTGTTTTTGATTTGATGGCCTTCATAATTATTTCCCATTCATCTACATGAAGTAATGATGGTGTTCCTCCACCAAAATAGATAGATTGGCAACCCGTTTGGGGGATGTGTGTTAGCCTAATTTCAGCAGCAATCGCATTGACTACACGCGTTCTATTTCCTAGGGATGTGGAGAAATGGAAGTTGCAATAGTGACAAGCTTTGCGACAAAAGGGGATATGAACATAAATTCCGAACAAATTGAAACAAAGATCTTTTAAAATGAATTAGTGTACAACGCACCGATAGCGATTCTCTATTTTTGTGGAGATTAGACAGACCGTATGTTGCGCTTTGCTTTTTTTTTCATATCCATTTTTGTAACACATTTAGGAGTTTCTCAAGATAGTCTGAGTAATGAACAGCAACAGCAGATTGATCAAAGTGCTACAGATGAACAAGCCAATTTTTCTGTTTCCTCAACGAACTCCGATGTGCCTTTAAGTCAAAGCATGTGGGATTATTTTCCTGAGAATCGATTCATTGACTCACTCCGAGAGGATACATTGATTTCTCGTTTTCGTTCACCTTTAGAGATGCAATTTCCTTCTGAAAAGACGTTCAATGGAATTGACCCTTATGATCCATACATGTTGGATTCTTTTGCGCGAAATCCACGCGCAAAATCTTGGTTTTTCTTGGTTAGTCTCTTCGTTATCCTACATGTATTATACTTCAAAGCAGTATATCCTAAACAATTTCAGTTACGGATTCAGAGTTTATTTCGTCCCTATTTCTTTGAAGACTTGATGCGAGAACAACAAATTGGTTCCTTTACGGGTAGTTTGCATGCCTATGTCATTGGAATGATGGTGTTTTTATTGGGTGTTAATATGTATGTGTTGAGTTTAGATTACACGCGATTAAATCATGTCTTGGTGTATTTCTTAGCATTTGCGATTACTGCAATTTTACTTTTTGGCTTATACGCCGTACAATTTGTTTTCACGAGTAGTTTGGAAATAAATCATATTCTTTCCCGTCAATTACAGCGTCAAATTAACGTTAACCTTCTGTTGGCTATCGTTTTCCTGCCCTTGTTCTTAATCTTGTATTACAATGGTTCAGGATGGGTAGGTGAAGACCTGTTCAAACAAATGTATTATGTGCCAATTTTTTGGTTGTCAATACGTTTTATTTTTCAGATTTATGGCATAATACGAGATAGGCAGGGATTATTGAGCTCGTTTTTGTATTTTTGCACATTCGAAATCATCCCTTATCTACTTCTGATTAAGTATTTTGAAACTACCCTGTAATCATGACTAACGAAAGAGAAAAACCTGTAAAAAGTATACTCATTACCCAATCTCAACCGGAGCCAGGTAGGAACGTATACGAGGATTTTGTGAGCCGAAATAAATTAAAAATGGACTTCAGAGGGTTTATACACGTTGAACCACTCACAGCCAAAGAGATTCGCAAGCAGAAGATTAACTTTCTTGATTACACAGCGGTCATTTTTAATTCTCGTAATGCTATCGACTACTTTTTTCAGATGGCCGAAGAGATGAAGGTGGAGATGCCAACGGATACAAAGTATTTCTCAACCAATGAGAGTGTGGCCAACTACATCCAAAAGTATATCGTACCCAGAAAGCGTAAGATGTTCACTTCGAAGGGAACCGAGAAAGACTTTTTAACTCTTTTTAAGAACCACAAAAAAGAAAAGTTCCTTTTCCCTTGTAGTGATATTAGAAAACCGAGCATTCCCGATCACTTTAATAAAAATGGTTTTGACTTTACTGAGTGCACAATTTATCGCACGGTGAGTTCAGATTTAAGTGATTTGGAGAACGTGTTTTACGACATTATAGTATTTTTCAGTCCAGCTGATATCAGGTCCTTGTACGATAATTTCCCAGGGTATAAACAAAAGGGAACTCGATTTGCTGGATTTGGTAGCAGTACACAAAAAGCTATTGCAGAAAATAATCTCATTTTAGATATTCCTGCACCAGCAGAAGGTATACCCAGTATGCTCTCTGCCCTGGAGGACTATGTCGGGCGAGTTAATAAGTAGTTACTGTTAGCCAAGCAGAGATTTTATTGCTATTCTTTAATGGAATTACGTAGAGAGTGAATGTGTCGCTCTCAATTAGATTGAGTTCCTTTCGAAGCGTATCTCCAGTCACCCGTCGACCTTTCCAATTGAAACTCCCTTTTGTGGTAACCGAGGCCGTTGTATAGCCAGATTTACTTAAGCTGCGTTTTACTTCCTTGAGACTCCCCTCCATTGTTTTTATCACTCTTTTTGACCTACCCCAAGCTTTAGGTATTTGAGCATATGTAGAAAAAAGCGTGTGGTTATGAACCAAGCTATTCATGTCAGATCGCGAGGCAATAGTATGTTGAAGCCCTACCACGTTAAGCCCTCCATGTGGTTCGAAAATATAAAGCTCCTGTCTAGGTGTTAATGGTTCTATCAAATGATGTTCATGGATCAATTCTATTTCATTTTCAGAGCTTCCTAAATGAACCGAAATACACGATGTCATAGGTTTTTGGGACCTATCAATGTGAATCAGTAATTCCTTTACCTCATGTTGATAGTGTATGGAATAAATACAGATTTGACCAGAAGGGAGGAGTTCTAATAAAGACTTATAATCTGTCATTGGGCTGAATTTTATGAGAAACTCAATACCCTCAGGGGCCTTTTTGAAGATTTTTTGAATATTTGGGCTATAGCTGTTAACATCTCCACCAAGTCTTTCATTGTCTAACCGTCTATCAGGATCTATGTAGACTAATGTGTCAGAATCTGCCTTTGAAATAAATGATTGGGCATCCCCTTCTTCACGGGACCAAGATTGTTGCAACAGTTGCATGTTATGTCGAACCAATTGATTTAGCGCTTCATTGGTGTCTACTGAAGTCACATCACAATCTTGTCTGCTAAAAGCCCAATCATCCACCCCAAGTCCGCCTGTTAGACTCAATACTTTTTTGGTTTTAAAATGGGAGGCTTTCCAAAGGGCTACTCTTTCAGATGTGGATTGTTCTAAAGCTCTCTGTTCAAATAAGCAACCTGAAGTACACCAAATGGGCAATTTGCGCCACGCCTTCTTCTTGAGTTTGATTTGTTCAAAGGCTAGGGGAGCAAGATCTCCAAATTTTCGTTGGATTTCACCGATGCTAGGGATGTGATGGTCTGATTCATTTGAAATAATTTCAGATAGCGCAATCGAATTGCTGTCAAAAGCGTTTAATTTGTAAAGACTATCTAAAACCATGAAAAACGCAAAATTAATCGCAATTATCGGATTAGCTACATTGATGTTCAGTGCCTGTGGTATGCGCAAAAAAGATCGTTGCCCAAGTATGGGTGAAAAAACGGTTCAACTAAAGTAAAAATCATTGAAAGGCTGGCAACATTTAACTTCTCTCGCTGAACTTGATAAAGCCTTAGAATCTTCAGAAAGCAAGAAGATTGTCTTATTCAAACATTCAACGAGGTGTAGCATTAGCAGCATGGCTCAATCTCGCCTTGCAAAAATTGATACTGCACAATACGATGCACATCGCTTCTATTATTTAGATTTAATTGCTCACAGAGATATTTCTAATGCCATTGCCGAGCGTTTGAATGAAGTACATCAGTCTCCACAGGTTCTAGTTGTAGATCACAATGAATGCATACTAGAGGCGTCACATATGGAAATATCCGCCAAAGAAATAATTGACGCTATCGTTTGAAACAGGTATTTCAAATAGGGGATAAAATATCACTAGAATTTACGGTCGGATCCGATGATCTTGCCTCCTTTAACAATGAAGAGGTTCATCCATTTTATTCGACTTTTGCCTTGGGTAGAGATGTAGAATGGACATGTAGGCAATTTGTTTTAAAAATGAAGGAAACGGACGAAGAGGGAATTGGTACTTTTCTGAATATCCGGCATTTGTCACCCGCCATGAGAGGTAGTCTTGTTCACATTGAGGCTATTATTGTCAATCTTAAAGGAAATCAGATTGATTGCGAGTGGGAAGCCCGTATTGGGGACCGCGTGATTGCTCAAGGTGAACAAGGCCAAAAAATTTTAAAGCTCGATAAAGTTCAGCGACTAAAGGAGCTGGCCTCTAATTAAAAACAGCTCACCAACTCATGTCCTCCAAAAACAAAAATCAACGGATTCAGATTGTAAATCGCAAGGCCAAATTCAATTACCATATTGAAGAGACGCTGATTGCTGGGATGCAGTTACTTGGAACAGAGGTAAAGTCTATTCGTAACCAACAAGTGAATTTAGGAGATGGATACTGCTATGTATTGGATGGGGAATTATTCATTAAGAATGTTCATATATCAGAGTGGAAGCAAAAAGGATTCGACGTGCATGAACCCCTCAGAGAACGTAAGTTATTACTCAATAAGAGAGAGCTGCGCAAAGTAGAATCCAGAATTAAGACCAAAGGCTATTCCGTTTTTCCTGTCAAATTATTCGAAAGTGAGCGTGGTATTTTTAAACTTGAGTTGGGTTTAGGTCAAGGAAAGAAGAACTATGATAAGCGGGAGGATATCAAGGAGAAAGATATCCAAAGAGATATTGATAGAGGTCGGTATTGAGTTAATCAGAGCAGAGCTCAATCAAAAAAGCTCCTTTGTTATTTGAATCTATAATAGTACTGATAGAGGCATCAACCTCACTGATGGGGAAACGCACATGCGGAATGCCGTAAAAAGCGGCGAGCATAGAAAAGTCTTTATCTTGTGGCGTTTGTATATACTTTTTTAGTGGTGGATACTCATTTGGGCCTTTAATCCAATCGAAAATTTTACCGCCTTGATTATTCAAGATAATGACCTTTATATTTGGCGGGATGTCCGTCCATAAGCCATGGGCATCGTAAATGGCGGACACATCGCCGATGATCAGATATACGTTTTTTTCTGGGCATGACTTTGCAAATCCAAGGGCTGTACTCAAGCATCCATCGATTCCGCTGATTCCTCTGTTGCTGTAAATTGGTGCCTTACATGTTCCTGCCCAACTACCATAACGAACAGCCATTGAATTTCCTAGGTGAAGTACGTCATGCTCATTTAATTGCTTCATAAAGGTATGAACCCACTGAAACTCTTGTTGGAAATTCAAAGACCAACCATTGGTTTCTATAGGGTTTCCTGAAATGAATTGTTCCCACTTTGATTTTAGCAATTTTGAAGGTTTGCTGGGGGATTTGAATTCATTCAAGAAGTTGACTTCATCAAATTGAACGATCTCTGGCTGTGTTTGAAATGGGTCGCCTACTTCTGTGCTTTTACTAATATGTAAATGCCTTTTGGGTTTATGCGTTCGGAAAAGACTTTTCAGCGGTTTTGAAATAGTTGCCATTCCCATTGTGATTAACACATCTGGGACAAGGCTAGCATCTTGTTTGTTTGAAAGTAATGCCGCATCCCAACCGGATAAACCCAATTGGAATTGTTGGCTACAAACATCTGTAAGTATGGGTGTTTGAGCTTCTATGAGTTTTAACGATTTCGATAACTCGTCAGAAATAGGGTGCTGGCCAATCAGGATTAATACACTCTCATTAGGTTGTATCTCGGGGAGTTTCGAAGGTGTGAAATCTGCAGGATTCTCCTTGTGCTCAAGAAAAGAAACGTGCTGTGCTTTTGGGGTGTCAACGCCTTCATAAATAGGGTCTGAAATCGCAATATTGATGTGCAATGGCCCTTTGGTATGGGCAGATATTTGATTATTGAATCTAATAATGGAGTTAGGTTTAAATTTTCGAGCATTAAAATGCATATTGCCCCTAACGTAATCACCAAAAATACCGGCTTGTCGCATCGTTTGACCATCCCATTGATCGATCAATTCTTTTGGTCGGTCAGCGCTCATAATGAGTAACGGTATTCGTTGGTAGTAGGCCTCACATACCGCTGGAAACGCATTTACAAGGGCTGATCCACTGGTACAAATAAACGCGCACATATGTTGGCTATGTTGAGCCATACCCATAGCGGCAAAGGCAGCGGATCGTTCATCTGGAAATGAATGTATTTGAAAGTGTGAATCTTTTAAGAAAGCGGCAACCAATGGGGCATTCCTTGATCCTGGAGAAACAACGACCTGTTTCAACCCGATGAGTTTTAACTCATGAACAATGGATTGTAGTTGTATCCCTAGACTCACGCTGTTAATTAATTAAAGAATGGGTTGTTTTTACGTTCAAAAGCAACCGTTGTGCTCCCTCCGTGACCAGTGTATAATGTGGTTTCATCGGGTAGGGTGAAAATTTCTTCTTGTATTTTTTGAAGAAGTAATTCGTGATTTCCACCCGGTAAGTCTGTACGCCCAATGCTGCCTTGAAAGATGGTATCGCCCACCACGGCCCACTGTTCTTCTTGACAATAAAAAATGACATGTCCTGGAGCATGTCCAGGTACAAATCGTACTTGGATGGATAGGCCACCAATGGTTAATTGATCATCGTGTTGTAAGAATTTATCTGGAAGGGGAGAGGGCGTGTAATTTAAATTCCATAATGCGGCCATGGTTTCACTCCGCTCGATCATCTTGAAGTCGTCTTTGTGTAGGTAGTATGGAATTTGATACTTCTCTTTTATCCACCAGTTTCCGAAGATGTGATCAATATGAGCATGGGTGCCCCAAATAGCGTTTAAAGTCAAGCTGTGTTCTTCTAAGAATGTTTGTATGGATTGGCACTCCTGAGAGTTATACATGCCCGCATCGATGATGATGGCATCCTTACTCTCAGCATCGTGAACGATGTAGGTGTTTTCTCCTAGCGGGTTGAACGTAAATCCAGTAACAGGCACAAACAAATATACCTCTTTGAGAAATGGGTTGGATATGAGATGGATTGAAAAACAAAAAAGGCCGCCAAAAGCGACCTTTTCTGTGAATTATGAGAAATGTGTAAGCTTAGTTCTTGATGAACTTAGCGGTTTGTACATTATTATTATTTGTCATTTCTATCAGGTAAGCGCCAGTCTTAAGATTGGATACGTTAACACCACCCATAGCGTTCACGCCATTGATGCTGTTGATCACTTTACCAGAGAAATCACGGATATTAATTACGCTCTTAGCGTTAACTCCAGATACGAAAATCATGTCGTTCACTGGATTTGGATAAACTTTTAGAGACCCAACCTGAATCGCATGATTTGCCATGCTATTATCAGCTTGCTTAACCAATTCGAACATCCAATGAGCGCCTGCGTCGTTTATTTGGATTTCTAGAATCATGGTATCCTCAGTGATGCTTGCCATGTAAGTAATACTCTCGGCTGCGTCGTCTACAGTTGAAATTTCCTTCATGTTGATAACCTTAGGTATTCCTAGGAAAGCACCTTTACCTGTAACCGTAATGGTTTTATCATCAGCTGACCATTGCGCAGCTGCACTTCCGTCGAATGGAGCAACAGGTGTACCACAACCATCAGACCCTTGCCAAGCTTCTAGGAAAGTCTCATCTCCGAAAACGTTTTTGAATGTACCGTCTGCCATGAAAACGAAATCATCATCGAACTGACAAGCACGAGCACCTTCAACTTCATCCGCAGGGTTACCCCACCAAGAATAATCACCTTTTGTTGGACCTACTGCCATTGCGTTGGCCTTAGGAGCAAAACGCCAAGTACCTGTAGGGTTTAGAGCTACACGCTTACGAACCAATTCAAACTTCCAGTGAGCTCCAGCATCATTTATTTGAATTTCCAATGTCATGGTATCGGCGTTTACGCTCACCATGTAGGTAATACTATCAGCAGCATCATCAACGGAGGAGATTTCCTTCATATTGATCACCTTCGGAATTCCAATGAATGCTCCTTTACCGTATACGGTTAGAGTGTTTGCTGTCTCGTCTAAAGTCCATGTGGCATTTGCTGAACCATCAAATGGAGCCACAGGAGCACCACAACCGTCAGCACCTTGCCAACCTTCAAGAAATGTTTCTTCGCCAAAAACATTCTTGAATGTTCCGTCTTCCGAAAGAACAAACTCATCGTCGAACTGACAAGCACGAGCGCCAGCTACTTCATCTGCAGGGTTACCCCACCAAGAATAATCCCCTTTTGCTGGGCCAACCGCCATTGCGTTAGCCACAGGTTTCAACACCCATGTTCCTGTAACATCTAACTGAGCCATGAGGCCAAGAGTCGTCAAGGATACAATTGATAGTAATAATTTCTTCATAGTATTTCAATAATTTCCCAATACTAATAAGTAAATCGAGAATTTGTATTTACAACAATAAGTAAAAGAATCAACAAAATGGTTCACATGTAGTATTATTTACAATAAGGGCTTGAGGGGCTAATATTGTCAAGGCCTTTGGGGGATTTAGATAACAATAAGAAAATGTCATGAAAATGTAATAAATATTTGGTGATATTTTTTTGAAGCTCAAAAACAAAGGAGGCCGCAAATGCGGCCTCCTTTGTTTTTATTCTAAAAATTCAATTAATTATAAGTGGATACACTCTTCGTATGCCTGAGCAACAGCTTCCATTACCGCTTCACTCATGGTTGGATGTGGATGCACCGACTTCCAT
>VMCP01000052.1 GCA_008081305.1 Bacteroidota bacterium
AAGAACCTCACATCTGTAACGTTTTTGAGCGATGCTGATTTCAAAAAAGAGGGTGAACAACCCAGTGTTTTTTTCGGAGAAGTATCAGAAATAGATTTTAGTCTCGAAAACATATCTAAATCACAAATAACAACCAATTTTGTGAGAGGGCATTTTTTAGGAGCAGATAACGAAACATTTGTGCGCATCAGATGCGGTGCTTGGAAACACCAACGCATCTACTTCTTACTGATTGCATTATTATTTGCAACAACTGGATTCTTAATTTATTATGCCCTACAGGCGCCTCACGGCTTTGAATATCCTGAGCAGTTTTATCAGATTTATGGGTATAATCACTCAGAATTCATCTACAACCTCGGTACAACTCTTGCCCTCATAATGGAGGGAATAATCATGGTGGTTATGGGAATAATTTTCACCAAGTATAGAAACTTCAAAAATAGCCTCAAAGGCACAACCCATTACTTTCTAGGACTGTGGGAAGCAGAATCCATTAACAAACTTGAAATTCCCTTGGTATTTCGTTAAAACGCTGCTTTTTCCAAAAAGTTCACCATATCCTCCTCCCAAGATTTCGTTGGGAATTCCACTACTTCACCGAGCAATTTACCATTGAGCTCAAATCTCACGGTTGGCACTGCACCAAATGCACTTTTAATGTTTTTACCATCAATTTTATTTTTGTCTCTATTCACCCTGTGATAGGTAAAATTAGCAGGCTCAACACCCATCACATCCAACACTTTCGATAAAGCAGGTACTCCCTCATGAGTATCTGGGCACCAATTACCACCCCATACCTCAACTTTCAGCGATGTTACATTATTACCTAAAAACAAGCTCAATGACTCCATTACCTCTTCCTTTGGTTGGTAGCTTTCATATTGTTTTCTCATGTTGCCTAAAAAAATCTGGGCATTTTCTTTTTCAATAGCATCTCCTTGTTGAAGAACACTTTTAACGGTATTATTCAATTTTGTGTATACGGGCATATGGGTATTTGAAGTATTTAATACCTGCTTTTTTGATCCACAACCTGCAACAACCACTAACAAAAGCACGTATTTCAACCAACGATTTAAAACGTTCATCTATCAAAGATAATACCTGCCGTTTTAGATCGCACAATGACCCAAATTTGCTACCTTCGCAGCAGCCTATGGGCACTTCCATTGAGCAGATAAAAAAACCGATTGAGGCGGAGTTGAGCTTTTTTGAAAAAGAATTCAGAAAAAGCATGAAAACTCAAGTTCCCCTGCTCGATACAATCATGACGTATATCGTCAAGAGAAAAGGGAAGCAGATCAGACCTATTTTCGTCCTTTACAGCGCGAGTTTATTCGGAGACATTAACGAGAGAACCTATCGTGGTGCCTCACTCGTAGAACTACTACATACTGCAACTCTCGTGCATGATGATGTAGTGGATGAAAGCAACATGCGTCGTGGTTTTTTTAGCATCAACGCCCTTTGGAAAAACAAGATCGCCGTTTTAGTTGGTGATTTTTTGTTATCAAAAGGTCTTCTACTCAGTGTTAAAAACAAGGACTACGATTTACTCGAAATTCTAAGTACTGCAGTGGAGCAGATGTCTGAAGGTGAATTACTCCAATTAGAACGTGCACGTTTTATGAATACCACCGAAGAGGTTTATTTCGATATCATTCGTAAAAAAACAGCTTCGCTCATCGCATCCTGCTGTGAAATTGGTGCTAAATCTACCACTGATAATCCCGAGGAAGTAGAGAAAATGCGCCTATTCGGAGAAAAAATCGGACTAGCATTTCAAATTCGCGATGACCTCTTTGATTTTGGAGAAAATAAAAGTGGTAAACCGGCAGGTTTGGATATCAAGGAGAAAAAACTAACCCTCCCGATTATCCATGCTTTTCAAAACGCGCCAAGCGCCGAGGTGAAATCAATTAGGAAATTGATTAAATCAAAATCCCCAGATCACAAAAAAATGTATGAAGTGGTCCACTTCATACGCAAATACAAAGGGATAGAATACGCCACAAATAAAATGAATCAACTGCGCGATGAAGCCTTTGAGATTTTAGATCAGCTTAAAAGCGATTCAATCTATAATCGTCATTTACACGAACTTGTTAACTTTGTCATAGACCGAACCGTATAACATGAAAGTATCGTATCGTGAACAACAGATAGAATTAGAAAAGAACGAGGGTATCTATATAACTGACGAAACCTCGGGAATCGAAATCATTCAACGCGATGAAGAAACCTTGTTCATTGTTACAAAAAATAAGGTACATACCGTTCGATGCCTTGAAATCAACAAAGACGAAAAGAAAATCACTCTTCTTCACGAAGGTCAAAAAACACACCTTTCCCTAGCAGAGCCAATGGACGAATTACTCAAGTCCATGGGATTAGAAGGTGCGCTCACTCCAAAAATCAATGACTTAAAGGCTCCAATGCCTGGTTTAGTTTTAGATGTTGTAATTACAGCAGGAGACATCGTCTCCAAAGGAGATACACTACTCATTCTTGAAGCCATGAAGATGGAAAATACCATCAAAGCACCCGCTGATCTCAAAATAAAAGAAATCCATACGGCAACCGGGTCTGCAGTAGATAAAAATCAAGTTTTAATCACCTTTGATTCTTAGAAAATGGAGCGCCGATGGGCAAATCGGTCTTGGGCGATCTTTTTTCTTATATACGCCATTTTAGGGATAATAAACCTAGATACGCTTCCCGTTGCTTGGACCGACGAAGTACTCAATTTAGATCCTGCCGTACAATACACCATGTCCGGGGAATACCGTTCTGCCCTCTGGCCTAATCCAAATTCTGATGTCATATTTGCCGGCTACCTTCCCTTGATTCAATGGGTTCACCACATTACCCTCAGCATTTTACCTTTAGAAATTTTCTGGATTCGCTTGCCCTTTTTCCTACTATCCTTATTGAGTCTCGTTTTATTTAAACAATTACTACAAGTAAAAATCGGCCGTGATGCTATCCTTCTCACATTACTAACGACTATCGTTTTTTTAGATAAAACCGTTTTTGAGATGAGTCGTAGTATGAGGGTAGAACCTTTGTTGATTTTCTTTACATTATTTTATCTCTACCTCAAGGAAAAAAACCAGTTCATTTTTCTGCGGTTCCTTTTGTTAGGTTTTCTATCAATGGGACATCTGTATGTTTGGCCATTGGTTCTCGCTTTTGTAATCAATGAAGTCCGACTATCAAAAATCAAACAGAGCGCCTCTGGCTTGGTTGTTTTTCTAATACCTGCCGTTCTTTTCTTGTCTCAACTGCATTGGGATACAACCCCAATCAAAGAACAGTTATTTCATCAGGTTGCTCAGCATCGTATTAACGAGACTGATTTAAAATCATCACCATTGATGAATTCTATTTGGTTTCGTTTCTATCCTCATTATAAAGAACAACCATTGATGCCTTTGATATATCTCGCCACAATTCTAAGTGTCCTTTATATCCTAATAAAAAATATTTCCCTTAAAAAATGGAATCCTAAAACCCTTTATTTATTTGGTTTTACTGGGATGTTGATTTTAATTTTTGTCTTCATGACTCCGCAATATCGATACTTACCATTGTTACTTGTTTTAGGGATTTTATGGGCACCTATCAAACTAAATCATCGATCAACAACCTTCATATTGGTATTGCTATGTGTCAATCTTTCGCTCTCATTCGTAGGACGACATACGGCAGCATTAACACAGCGTGAAAGTCGCAACCCTGTGCCGGTGTTCGACTTCTTACACAAGCATATTGAAGGTGAAACTCCATTAATTCTAGGGGAAAGTATTGGATACTATTACGCTTATCGAGGTATACCTAGAAATGCAAAACGCATGACATACGGGATAGACTTTTACCCGCAACATCAAGACTGGGCTGAACACGATAAGGTTTACCTCTTAACCAAAGAGTTGCGCCCAAACGAGGAACCCATCGCTTACTATAAATCTCAAAATGAAACGTGGGAACTACCTAAATGGGCCAAGAAATTTGCCAAGGGAGGAACCTACAATGGCACTTATATCTACAAATTGAAGAATTAGCGATTGGGCTGGGAGTTAGACAAACCGTAACCAATAAGCTGATCATAGGGCAACATTTGGTTGCGGTGGTAGATCAGAACCGCATAATTATTTTCAGCTACCGCATGTGAGGCCTCAAATGGTTCAAACATCAACCCCTGTTCTGTTTTCACCCCGTACATGTAATTATAGAATCCTTGCTTAAGCAGAATAATAGCCTCGTATTGACCTCGATCTTCATTGTAATACATTTTAAAATTCTCATCTACTTTCCAATCGCTCAACTGACCATATACGTACACGGGTTCTTCACGTTCATCGGCAATCAAAGAAAAATGCACAAAACAGTAATCACTACCTCTCGGCAAACCGGATGGCATATCTCGATTATCGTAATACACCCTACCATTATAATCCTTCCAATTGGCGTAGGCGTCGTTTAACCTAGACCGATCGGTAATCAGCCAAATATGCTTTTGACCACCTATGTTTTCTCTTTTTTTCACTCCAGCTGCGGCGGACTGAAGGCTTCGTATATCGAAAAATCTAAATTCATTATTACCCCAAAATTGGGTGCCTATCATTTGCTGATATTGGAAACTGTTGCCTTTAATAAATTGAGGTTTTAAATTGGTGATACTACTCATCCAATCATTGTTTTGCATCACCACCGCCGTTAGATCATGATGAGGATTGGGCATAAAATATGAAGATGCCGTCTTGTTAAAAATAAAGTTAACCTGCTGCTGTTTATCACGAAACTCTACTTGACTACTTCTATTCACTTGAACCTGTACATTACCCTTGCTTTCTAAAACCATCATCCTCCGAGACAAGATGATATCCTCCGTATCGTAATTACGGTAAACCAACAACAAATAATTTCCCGAGAGCTTAGGCTTCATATCTTGTGATGGAAGCTCTACTTCATAATGTACAAAATTGGTTAATGTTCCGCTAGAGAATTGCACGTTATCAATCTCTTGAAACCCCATGCCATTGAGATATTGGGTTTTTGAAATGGCGGTAGGTTTCCAAAGGGCATCACAGTGAATCAGTGTCACTTGATAATAGTCTCTTTCTTCGGTCAACTGATCAAAACTCAATTTAAGCGCTGATTCTTTACCACCCAATGCAATTAATGGAAGGTTAAAACCACTGCTTTTATTTTCAAACACAATGGACCGAACATCACCTTCGTAAACGGCATTGGCATAACGAATACTGCTATCTGTGGTTCCTTGGAGATAAAGAAAAAACGTAGAAATAAATAAGCAAGTTAAACGTGAAATCAACTTCATTGACACCCAAATATAACGGGTTTTATTAAGTATTTATTGGGCATCAATCCATTGTTCCATGATTTCATCATGTTGCTTTTGTATCGATTCTCTTTCGTTAGACCTTTTTTGATGCTCTTGGGTCAACTCCCACACTTTATCTGCATCTGAAGCAATCTCAGGTTCTAATAATTGTGACTCGGTTTTTTTAATGGTTTCATCGAGTGTATTCAGTTTTTGCTCAAACTTTGCCATTTCCTGTTCCCAGTGTCGCAGCTTATTTTTTGATACCGTGGTCGGTTTTATTTTTGATTTATCATTACCAACCTCCTCTTTCTTGGTTTGAGGAGTTTGAACAGCTGAATTCACAGAAGTTATCGCCTCTTTTTCACGTTTTTCCATCCATTCCTTGTACTCGTCATACGTACCAGGATATTCCTTGATTTTACCGTCTTCTATCCACCATACTTTTGTTGCTACCCGACTTATAAACGTTCGGTCATGAGATACAAACAATACCGTTCCCGCATAGTTATCAAGCGACTCTGCTAAAACCGATGAGGAAAACATATCCAAATGGTTAGTAGGCTCATCAAGAAGTAAAAAATTGGATTGTGTAATCAAGGTTTTAGCAAGCGCTAACCTTGATTTTTCACCTCCTGAGAGGACCTTGACTTTCTTGAAGACATCTTCACCGGTGAATAAAAAGCAACCCAACACCGTTCGAAGCTCCTTTTCGGTATATTCTGAACTAACGGTTCCTATTTCATTTAAGAGGTCGTTTTTAAGATTCAACGCTTCCAGCTGATGCTGAGCAAAAAATGCTGATTCAACATTCCATCCCTCCTCTATGCTACCAGTGTGTGGTTCATTGCCTACGAGCATCCTCAAGAGTGTCGACTTTCCCTTTCCATTGGCACCAATTAAGGCTATTTTATCACCCCTGATAACCTGAGCTTCTGCATTCTGAAGAATCTCTAAATCGCCATAACTTTTTCCTACATCTTTCAAGTCAACTACGACTTTACCAGACTTAATACGGATATTGAATTTTATGTCAAAATCACGGGTCTCTTTTTCTTGAAGCTCAATCCGATCCATCTTTTCAAGCTGCTTCACCCTACTTTGAACTGCCGCCGCTTTGGAAGCTTTGTAACGAAAACGAGAGATAAAATTCATCTGTTGCTTGATGAAATCCTGTTGATTTTCAAACTGCCGCTGAAGCAATTCATCGCGCTCCTCTTTTTGCTCTAAATAATTATTGAAATTCCCTTTGTAATGGAATATTTGTTGATGCGCAACCTCGGCTATTCTGTTCACCGTACGATTTAAAAAATATCGGTCATGAGAAACAATAACATATGTTCCTTGGTACTCTTGCAAATAGCCCTCCAACCACTGAATGGTGGGTAAGTCTAAATGGTTCGTTGGTTCGTCCAATAGTAGTAAATCCGGAGCCATCAATAACAAGCGACCCAAAATCGCACGCATTCTCCATCCTCCACTCAGCTCTTTCAATGGCCTTCCTAACCAATCGGTTGGAAAACCCAAACCCTCTAGGATTTTTTCACCTTGAGATTGCCAATCATACCCGCCAAGTTGACCAAATTGCTCTTGAACTTCACCTAATCTATTTAGGCGTTGCTCATCATCGTAGTTGGTTTCTATTTCTTTTAATAATTGATGGATTTCTGTATCCAACTTGACTAAGTCCTCTCTGCCAGACAAAACCACATCTCGAACGGACTCATCAAATTCAACACTAAGCAGATCCTGGTTTAAAAATCCAATTTTCAACTGATTGGATTTTGACATTTGGCCTTCTCGAAGCTCATATTCTCCCGAAATGAGCCTCAGCAAGGTAGATTTACCGGTTCCATTCAAACCAACCAACCCGATTTTTTCACTCGGCTTTATATGCCAATTTGCATTTCGATATAAGTATCGACCCGCAAACTCAAAGGAAAAGTCGGTTAGAGCTAACACGCTGCAAAATTGGGTTCTTTAATGCAGAAATTTAAATCTAAAATAAAATTGAAGTTGAGAACGAGCTAACGATTCCAAATCATCACAAAATCATTCATGAAATAACCATTACCGATATCAAAATCATCCACTTTTTCAATAACAAACCCCAATTTGAAATAAAAATTAATGGCTTTATAATTCTGCCTGTTTACTTGTAGTCGAATACAATCAATTGGATGTTCATCTACAATGAATTTAAATAGCGCGGAACCCAAACCAGTGCGTTGCTTTTGGGTCAATACATAGAACTTATTTAGAAACCAATCCCCTGTCCCTTCCTCCTTGATAGAAATAAATCCGAGTTCATTTCCTTCGGATTCGATGATGTAGAAAATATGTCCTTCCTCATGCTGATTTTGAAGACTATTGATATCATACATCCACTGTAGCATATAGTCAACTTGCTCATTACCTATGATGGGTACGTAGTGCTCATTCCATATTACAGTGGCTAATTCATTAATCTTAACAAATTGCTCGACACGGTTTGCTCGTATAATGTTCATATACTCGTACGAATATCCCATTTTTGCATGAAGGATGTCGCTCGTTGCAAAAAATATTGAAATCTCATTTTCTCGGGGGAAATCTACACTGATATTGCATAAGGCAATTTCCATTCAAGTCAATGACAAGGATATTTGTCTTTTAGCAGGTGCAAATGGCGTAGGTAAATCCTTGTTATTAAAAACATTGATAGGTATAAATCCTTTATTGAATGGTGAGATTTTGATCGATGGTGAAAAATACACCAATAACGAAACCCAACCCGGTTTAATCAGCTACCTATCGGCAGCATCACCTAGCGTGGAACTAATGAGTGTGCTTGAGGTTGTGCTTTCTGCACAGAGAAATCAGTCTTGGTTCGGAAAGGAAACAGAGTTAATTATACAAAAGGCCAAATCTGAACTTAACTTTTGTGGAGTTAAGCACCTCTCAGAAGCTTCATTTGTAAAACTATCCGATGGCGAAAAACAAAAAGTAATGCTGGCCCGCTCATTGTTTCAAAATACAAAATATGTGCTGCTCGATGAACCAACGGCCTTTCTGGATTATCCATCAAAAGTTGAATTTTGGGAACTTATCCGAAAACGTTCAGAAATGAATAATCAAGGATTCTTGGTTTGTAGCCATGATCTTCATGTTGCCTTACCACGAGTTGATCGAATGTATTTACTGAGAAAAGATGGAATGGAAGAATACCCTAATCCAAGGGATTTCAACCCCAATGAATGGGATGGACAATGAGAAAACCATTTGAATTCAAGAACTTTATTATTCATCAAGAATCTGTTAGTCTGCCTGTAAATACCGACAGTGTTCTGTTTGGTGCTTTAACGAATTTCAACAAACCAACTAACATCTATGATATGGGAACAGGTACGGGATTACTCATGTTTATGATGAGTCAAAAATACCCGAATTCGAACATCATTGGTTTCGAAAATGACCATGATTCTTTGTCATGTGTTGAACAAAACATCTCATTAAACCCTAGGTTTTCTAATCTCGAAGTTAAGTCTTTCAATTGGTGGGATATGCAACCAGATAAGCCCGCTCAAGCCATTATTTGTAATCCTCCATTTTTTTTTAATCAATTATCATCTAACGATACCAAACGCTCCATCTCAAGACATTTAAAGGAATATGATTTATTCTACTTGTTGGAACGGATGAGTAAATGGTTAGCGCAAGACGGTGAAATCGCTTTTCTATTGCCGTTTGAACAAGACGTCTATGCTGAATACAAAGAGGTACTTAATAAATCCCAAGTACACATTGAGCAGGCCATAAAAATCAAGGCCCATTCGGAAAAAGATTTTCATCTTTGGTTTATCTTCGGGAAGAAATCTTCAAGGAATTTGGGTAAAAATCCCATTCAGGATTTAGTAGTTTATGAAAGACCTGGTGGTCCATTCACAGTGGAATCTAGACACCTACTGAGCCCATTTCTTCAGGATAGAGCTTTAGGGATCTAAACTAAAATCATTATCCCGTTGTTCTATTGTATATTCGTTTAGATAACTAACATGAATTGGATTAAGTATGCATTGGAAAAATCACTTTTTGGGGTGTGCTCACAGCTCGGAGAGAAAATGAATATTTCCACCAAAAGCGTACGGTTGTCTTTTATTTATGCTAGTTTCTTTACCCTAGGCTCACCCATCATATTTTATTTGGTAGCGGCCTTTTGGTATAACGTCAAGACCTACTCTCAGGAACGTAGAACCCGTGTTTGGGATCTTTAAAAGTTACTACTTACCGTAAATCGAATTCCACTAAAAGCCGGCTCAACTCGGCAAATTCCACCCGAACAGTTGACTCCCTCCTGTTGTTTTAAATAGGATAAGGTGTAGAAACTATTGTTGTGGTTATAACTAAAGAAGAACATAGGGTAATGCAATACAGCGTCTTCTATAATCATCCGATCGTAGCGATGAGGCTGAACATTTACCATATCCCCTATTGACATAGACCATTCTTTATTGAAATAATATTCCACTAATACATTAGCAAATGAACCTTGGTCCCTATCGGTATTTAGATATTGCGCTTCTATGCGCAAACTCTTATCCTTACCGATTTTATGTAGCCACTCCGCAAATGGTGTAATGGTGTAAACGTCTTCATACTCTGGCTCTTGTTCGTAACGCGCTTGATTATAGAAGATGCTTTGAAGGCCTAACTTCAGCTTATCCTCACCAATATTTTGAATTAATTGAATGTTATATTCTCGAAAAAGTTGAATGGGCTTCATGCTCATCGATGAGGAATCGAACATTCCGTTGGAAGCAAGAGATTGAACATAACTCGCGTTCGCTAATATTCGTGTTCCGCGGTTGATCTTACATGTCAACTCCCCTTGAATACCATTTTCTCCTAAATCTTGTGCAGGGGCATTATAACGCGCCATCAAGCGGTATGAGTTTTGCTTGGTCAAGCTAGGAAGGTAACTAATGAGTCCGTTGAGCAAACCCTCTCTAGGAGAAGTACGCAATGGAAAATGATCAACATGACGCAACTGAAGATTCAAGCCCAATGATACTCGGTTTGGAACCGTTCTTCCATTGGGTAATTTTCTCTTTCCAAACTTAAACCTCTTTCCCCATCCCACGGTTCCGTAAAACACTTTACCATCTTTAAGAATTAACTTATTATTAAAGTCCAAAATGGCCTCTGGCGTTTTATAATTTGCTTCACCTCCAATGCTAAAGTTTCCAATATCGTAATTGAAATATCCGTTAAATCCGTACACATTGTACTTCGGGAAAAACCAATCTTTCTCTTCATAAGATTGAACGATGGATACCAATTCCTGCATGGTTGCGCGGTCAATATTTCTGTTCAATGCAGAAGCACCTAGATTCAAACCTCCAAACTTTGCATTTTCGCCTATATTGACACGACCTTCTAGGTTTATTCCGCTGATAACCTGTGGAGTATAACTAAAGCGTGTCCCGCTGTTTTGATTTCCTTTTTGATTTCCAGAAAAGGCTTTTAACCTCCAATCGTCATTGATGTCATACATTAAACGTATTCCTTGGATGGAATAATCCAACCCTAGTTGACGCTGTTCATAGGCACGAAATAAGACGCCAGAACCAAACTGATCATAAAATGAACCAACCGTTATATTTAGATCTTTCAACTGCTTACTAGCCTGCCAAAATCCTATACCATGATCCGTGTATGCACTTTGAGGATCCAAAAGCGGTGAGTTGTTAAAGGCATCAAACCGCATGGTAAAATTGTATCCATTTCTACGATACTGCATAAATAACCAAGCGTCTACACTCGCTGTATTTTCGAGGTAGACACGGGTATTAGCACCGATTCTGTCGTCACGTATATATTTTTGGTAATTCAATAAAAGATTACCGCTGAATTGACCTTTATCTTCTTGCTTGGTTTGTGATTTTAGCGCTGCTGTAGCTACTAGCAATACTAAAAATGCCGTGAATCGCTGCATCATAATGACTGTGCAAATATGCAAAAAACCTTCCACACCCTCGCTTTTGAGAACGGAATGAACCATAAAGAGATAAACACGTTATTTTTGTGATTATATATGACAACGCTCACAGAAGAAGCTAAACCCACGAGAAAACTACATATCGAGAGTTATGGATGTGCCATGAACTTTGCTGACAGTGAAATAATTGCTAGCATTATGGGAGAACATGGTTTTTCTCAAGCCGAAAATGAAATTGAAGCTGATGTCATATTCTTGAATACTTGTGCAATCCGCGATAATGCAGAACAAAGAATCCGCGAGAGATTACGACAACTACGTTCAAATAAGTCTAAAAAATCCGACCTTATCATTGGTGTTTTGGGCTGCATGGCCGAGCGTTTGAAAGATAAACTACTAGAAGAAGAAAAATTAGTAGATGTTGTTGCAGGGCCAGATAGCTACCGAGAACTCCCCAAATTAGTTGCTGAAGTAGACGATGGTACAAAAGCAATTAATGTGTTACTCTCTCGAGAAGAAACTTACGGAGACTTAAACCCTGTGCGCTTAAATACCAATGGAGTAACAGCATACATAAGCATCATGAGAGGCTGCGATAACATGTGTACGTTTTGCGTGGTTCCTTTCACCAGAGGAAGAGAAAGAAGTCGAGATCCTGAAAGTATTATCAACGAAGCCAAGGAACTTCAAAAAGAAGGATATAAAGAAATTACTTTACTTGGCCAGAATGTGGATAGTTATCTGTGGTTTGGCGGGGGCCCAAAGAAAGAAGGCAAAAAACTCACACCCAAACAACAGGAAAGCTCAGTAGATTGTGCTGACCTTGTAGAAAAAGTAGCACTTGCCGCACCCAACATGCGCAGACGGGACAGTACAAGC
>VMCP01000010.1 GCA_008081305.1 Bacteroidota bacterium
CAAAACAAAATCATCCCTTACCGTCAACGTAACTTTGGATGAAACTCCCTTTTGATGAAAGGTTTTCAAAAATGCATCCCAGTCAGTGAAATTTCGAGTAACTGCTTTACCACCAATGGTATATGCGCCTGAAAGCTGAGCACTTAAAGAATGGACCCATAGACCAAAAAGCAAAAGACATATGTTGGCGGCTACTCGCATCCTCAAACAAATATAATTGTATTCCAACGTCGAGGATTAACGCCTCTATGCGTTGTACATTAATCCGTACACGAACCGTACCAAAAGTGCTAATCGTCTGCGTTATTTAGCAACAATTTTTTGTACAGTGCGTCTGAAGGGTTTTCAAAAATATCCAATTCAAAATCCTTGATACTCGCAAAAACATGATCAAAAATATCAGACTGAATACCCTCGTAATCCACCCAAGCTTTAACTTTTGAAAAACAGTAAATCTGAATTGGCACTCCTTTTTCGGTAGGAGCTAATTGTCGAACAAGAAGCGTTAAATTTGAATGTATATCCTCCCTATCCTTTAGATAATTTCTTAGGTAAGCACGGAACAAACCAATATTGGTTAGATGTCGATTTACACCTATTCCAGTTGATTCTACTTTTTTGTTATGATCGGCTATTTCACTTTCCTTCTGCTGTATATATTCTTTTAATAGAGGGTGATTTCTAAACCGTTCAATCATAGCTTCTGAACAAAACCCAATACTTCCCATAGAGATATTGATAGACCTCATGATACGTCGCCCTTCCGACTCTTCCATACCTCTCCAATTCTTGAAGGCATCCGCCGTAAAAGCAGAAGTTGGAACCGTGGTGAATGTATGGTCAAAGTTTCGAACCTTTACACTTGATAAATTAATGTCAATAACGGTTCCATCAGCCCCGTATTTACTAAATTCAATCCAATCGCCATTGCGCAGCATATCATAGGTTGAAATCCTTATGGAGGAGGCCAATCCAGATAAGGTATCTTTAAAGACCAATAGTAAAACGGCAGACATAGCACCGAGAGCGGTTAAAAGACTCAATATTGATTTATCTGCTAAGACAGAAATCGCAAGTAAAACTGCTAAGGCGGTTACCACAATACTCCCTAACTGCACATAGGCAGCTATTGGTTTATCTTTAAATGCTTCATTTTTTAGGAGTAGCCCTTTGAAAAATTTCAACATGGCTTGTAAGAATTGATAAACCGTATAAATCATCAAAACCCCAATCAAGTTCTCAATGGGATTCATATACTTTTCAAAACCCTGAAGTACCACTGGGAGTGATATATATGCCACAACCATCGGGATTAGCCGTGTTAGGTATTTGAATGTTTGGTGTGTAACCAATTCATCCAATAGAGGCTTATCTACTTTTTTTGAGTAAGCCCGGATGGAGGATAAAATCACCTTCCTAGAAACCAAAGCTACCAACCACACCAGTACCGACAAAACAGCAAGTAGGATAAGTGCTTTTGCGATCAATGCATTGCTTTCTTCAACACCTAAACCTAGGATATAATCATACACCCATTGAGCAAAACGTTTTTCAAAATCAACGGAATTCAACATATTCATTCTTATACAAAGTTAGAATTTGGCAACCAATATGCTAATTCTAAAACGCTTCATCGATGTATTCCAACGATTTGCACCTCAATTACCTATTTTTGAATGTGCGATTTTATTTACCCAAATGGCTCATCCTAAGCATATTCACTATCCTCGTTGGTGGAAGTTTTAAATACAGCAACGAACTGTTTGAATACAGTAAAAGCCTAGAAATTTTTTCTTCGGTGTATCGTACAGTTCAAGAAGATTACGTTGAAGAAGTGCCACCATCCAAAATGGCGCAGACCGCAATTACGAAAATGCTTGAAAGCCTGGATCCTTACACGGTTTTTTTCAGCGAATATCAGGCTGAAGAAGCCCTAATCGAAAGACAAGGTGAATATGGTGGAGTTGGATGTAGAGTTATAAAACGGAATAACTTTCCAATGGTTACTGAAATTGTACCAGGGTACGGATTTGATAAAGCAGGAATCAAGCTAGGTGATTACATTTTAGCTACTGAAGATGTATCCCTACACAAAAAAGACATGGGGGAAATGATGCAATATTTCCGTGGAGCGCCCAATAGCCAATTTGAAATAACGATACTTAGAGATAATGATACCCTCACCAAAACAATTACCCGAGCCCATGTAGAACAAAAATCAGTTTCTCAAACAAGACTACTAAAAGGCAACTACGGATATATAAAATTGGATGAATTTGGGACTGCTTGCGCCGCAGAAATAGAACATGCACTACGCAATCAGTTAGATTCATATCGTATTAATGGACTGGTTCTAGACCTGCGGAACAACGGAGGTGGTCTTTTAGATCAAGCGGTAGAGATTGTAGGGCTATTTGTGCCCAAAAACACGAGTATCGTAACCCTTAAAGGGAAGCATCATGAAGGTCCGAAAAATTGGAAAACACCCAAAGAACCATTGGCGCTAACACTTCCTCTCGTTGTTTTGATTAATGAACGTTCAGCTTCCGCATCCGAAGTGGTAAGTGGAAGTCTGCAAGATTTAGACAGAGCCCTAATCATGGGAAGCAATAGCTTTGGTAAGGGATTGGTACAGCACTATAAAAACCTACCCTATCGAACGCAAATGAAAATCACTACCGCTCGATATCACACACCATCGGGAAGGTGTGTTCAACGCATTAATTACAGCCTGGACCAAGCTATTAAAACCACACAAAAAAGAAAGCCGTTCAAAACAAAAAATGGCCGTTTGGTATATGATGGCGGAGGAGTTGACCCAGATGTGGATATCAAAAGCTCCGAAGAACAACAATTCATACAATGGTTAGAAAAAAACCATGTGTTCTTTGATTATGCCCAAACACAAAAGAACAGATGGGCAGGGGATAAAATGAATGATGCGTTTGCGTTATTGAGCGACTTTACCAAGTTTGCACAACGGCGTACCATTAAGCTAACTCAAAAGTTGTTTGATAGGCAGGTCAAAGAAAATTCCGATTCTATCATCACTCATCAAAAAAGCTTTTTCACAATTAACGAAGCTTCCATCAATCAATGGGTAAGCCGACACATCAAAGATTACCAAGAAAGCTTCCTATTCAAATTGCGTTTTCATATCACCGAACATCTGAATGATAAAGTAACAGCTGAGAAAGCCATGATTAATGATGATCCATTAATCAAGATGGCCAAATCCAAGCTCAATAATCCCAAAGAGATTAAGAAAATATTAAGGAATTAACATTGATCGGGTTTTTAATACTTCTTCTAATTGGATCCTTTGGTGGCTTTTTGGCTGGAATCATGGGTGTGGGAGGTGGATTGGTCTTCATTCCAGTATTAACCTTCATTTTTAACCAATTCGACTTACTTAGCAATACAGAAATCGTTCGATTCACGCTCGCAAATTCAATTGCCCTAGTATTTATTTCAGGTATTTCTGGGGTTTACCGTCAATATAAAATGGGGATCTATAACCCGATAGAGAGTTTAAGCGTCGGTATCCCAGGGGCAATATTTGCCTCCTTGGTGAGTTTTTCAATCCAATACGGCAATTGGTATAACCATACCAGATTCTCTTACGTTTTTTTAGGATTCTTATTAATATCAATTGGAAATATGCTTTTCAAAAAAGATTCCAACTCACATGGAAATGAGGGGCGTATGATTAAGAATTCCTTAGCAGGAAAAGCTATGGTTGGGGTCTTAGCCGGTTCAGTAGTGGCGCTAAGCGGTCTTGGAGGTGGAATCGTAATGGTGCCTATGTTTCGGATGTTGCTAAAGTTACCTGTAAAAAGAGCAACTGCCCTATCACTTAGTGTAGTTCCATTGTTAGCAATTGTTCCTATTATTCAATACGTTACGGATAATCAAGCACCAATTCTGCAACACTCAAATTTAGATTGGCTAAACTCTCTGCCTTTAATACAAACAAAATACATACTCTGGTTGGTTTATATACCCATGGCTATTGGCGTATTGTTTTTCTCATCTTTTGGACAGAAAACATCAAAGAGAATACCTACCCGTTATATACAGGTTATATTTGCTTTTTTATCTCTGATTATACTATTAAAAACAGTTTATGAATTATTCGCGACTATATAAAAATCTGATTTTCTCCTTTGTTTTTGCAACTACCACTGTGGTCGTAGCTCAAAGTCGTCAGGAAAAAAGAAAGAAAGAATCTATCGAACAACTTCAAAAACACATTAAGTATTTAGCTTCTGATGAGTTGGAAGGTAGACAAACAGGCTCACCTGGTGAACAATTGAGCGCTTCCTATATAGCCAACGAGTTTAAGAAAAACGGGCTCACCCTACTAGGCGATAATGGTTTTCAAAAATTCACCATGACACAGTTCCGAATGGCATCAGATGAATGTGTATTAAGAATCAACTCTATGCCAGGTGCGGGAGAATCTATTGCATTTGAGTTGAATAAGGATTTCTACCCGCTGTCACCAACCTGTGACTACGATAGTTGCACAGCAGAGGTAGTAGACGTTGGGTATGGAATTGTTTCAGAAAAATTAGAGAAAGATGAATACGCCGGTGCAGAAGTTGAAGGAAAGATTGTTGCCATGCGCTTAGGCTATTTTGGTCAAGCCGAAAATCCACATAGTGAATTAGCCAACTTCGCGGACATAAACACGAAAGTAAATACAGCTATCAGCAGAGGTGCTATTGGAGTAATCTTATTTAATAACGACCCCAACGAAAAAGCTCCGAGTGGTAAATTAAATCGTTCGGTGAAGCCAACAAAAATACCGGTCTTCTATTTTGCTAAAGCCAAGCCTTTCCCTCGCGGACTAACGGTGACTATGAAAAGCAAGGTAGTTGCCCCTACAGCAATCGGACATAATGTCGTTGCCTTTAAAAATAATCATCGTAAGAAAACTGTGATCATTTGCGCACACCATGACCATATCGGTTACAATGAATATGATAATAGCCGCTATCGTGGACCTCAAGCCATTCACAATGGAGCCGATGATAATGCCTCGGGAGTTGCAGCGATGATCGAGCTTTCCAAGCAGGTTCAAAAATGGGGGCTCCGCAAAAACAACTACTTATTCATCGCATTCAGTGGTGAAGAATTAGGTTTATTAGGATCCAAATTCTTCACTAAAAATCCATTGATTCCTATGGATAAAATCAACTACGTAATCAATATTGATATGCTTGGAAGACTAGATTCAAGCAAAAAAGTATTGACCATTAACGGCGTGGGCACCTCTCCTCTTTGGAAGGAGGTCTTATCCCAATTAGAGAACGATACAGCTCTAGTCAAAGTAGCTACCACAGAAAGTGGATTAGGACCTTCAGACCATGCTAGTTTTTATCTTGAAGACAAACCTGTACTTCACTTCTTCTCTGGTCAACATCGAGATTATCACACTCCAGATGATGACGAATATAAGATCAATTATGAAGGTCTTTACAATTCAATTCAAATCATCAAACAGATGATTTGTCATACAAAGAAAAAGAAATTAACCTTCAGTAAAACCAAAGATATTTCTCCGGGTAAAATGCGCTTTAAAGTAACATTGGGCGTAATGCCAGACTATTCTTTTAGTGGGGAAGGAATGCGCATAGATGCCGTAACAAAAGGTCGTCCTGCTGAGAAAGCCGGATTACAACGCGATGATATCGTTATTCAAATGGGAGATTATAAAGTAAAAGACATGATGAGCTACATGTCGGCTTTAACTAAATTCAAAAAAGGAGATACTGTTCCAGTTACAGTAAGCAGAAAAAATGGGACGTTTACCGCAAAAGTCACATTCTAATGAAAATCATTGAGCATATAGAAAAGCGCCAAGGAACACTTTTCTCTTTTGAAATACTACCACCACTTAAAGGAGTGGGTATACAAAGCATATTTGATGGAATCGATCCATTGATGGAATTTAATCCATCGTTCATTGATGTCACTTATCATCGAGAAGATTTCCTATTAAAACAACGAGCTGATGGCTCTTTTGATCGTGTTTCCACCCGTAAAAGACCAGGTACCGTAGCTATTTGTGCCGCTATTCAAAATAAGTACCATATCGATGCGGTTCCACATATCATTTGCGGTGGATTTACTAGAGATGATACAGAGACGGCTCTCATTGAGTTAAACTTTCTAGGAATTGACAATGTGCTTGCGCTCAGGGGTGATGCGCGCAAAGGAGACGTGAATTTCATTCCTGAAAACCGTGGAAATAAAAATGCACTTGACTTAATCCATCAAGTGAAAAACATGAACTCAGGGATTTATCTAGATGAAGAATTAACGAATGCCACAGAAAGTGATTTTTGTATCGGTGCTGCATGCTATCCTGAGAAACACATGGACGCGCCTAACTTACAGTCCGATTTGAAATTCCTAAAACGCAAAGTGGAAGCGGGTGCTGAATTCTTGGTTACCCAAATGTTCTTTGATAATCAACATTACTTTGATTTTGTTCAAAAATGCAGAGATATCGGTATCAATGTGCCCATTATTCCAGGAATTAAACCCATTTCCACCAAGAAACAATTGATGGTGCTTCCTAAAATTTTCCATATTGATATGCCAGAAGAATTGGTAAATCAAGTAGAAAAATGCTCCAACAACGAAGAAGTAAAACAGGTTGGTATTGAGTGGACAACCAAGCAATGCAAAGAACTCATGGCTCAAGATGTACCTGTTCTGCACTTTTACACCATGGGTAAAGCATATCAAACCAAAGAAATCTGTAAGAATATATTTTAATGGAGGGAACGGTAACAAAGTCTACTGGAAGTTGGTATCAAGTTGAGACTGCTGAAGGTAAAGTTTGGAAAGCCCGTACCCGCGGCAAGCTAAGACTTGCCCAATTAAACACCAGTAATCCAGTTGCTGTTGGCGATCGTGTCACCTTAGAAATAGACCCAAATTACGAAGACACCGCAAGAATTATTTCCATTGAAGACAGAGAAAATTGGATCATTCGAAAGGCTAATAAATCTACGTCAAAACGACAAATTCTTGCAAGTAATTTAGATGCAGCCGTATTGGTAGGAAGTATTGTTTCTCCGAGAACTTCTCTTGGTTTTATTGACCGATTTTTGGTTACCTGCCAAGCACATCACATTAAGGCCATCTTATTTTTAAATAAGATAGATTTATTGGGTGATTCTCTGGCTGAAGTCAAGTCTCAAATCGAACACATATACGAGCATGCTGAGCTCACCATTTTTTACGGATCAGCCACAAACAAACAAGGATTAGATGATTTTAAGGCTCATACATACGGCAAACGTATTCTGTTAGCCGGCCATTCAGGAGTGGGTAAATCCACGCTAATGAATGCACTATACGATAATCTCAACGCCCGGGTTGGAGCTATTTCTGAATACCACCAAAAAGGTAAACATACTACTACGTTTGCAGAAATGTTTACCGCTGATGAAGGAACACGAATCATCGATACGCCTGGAATTCGTGATTTTGGCGTTGTGGATGTGGAAGATCATGAACTCCACCAGTATTTCCCTGAGTTCAGACGAATCATGTCTGAATGTAAATTTAGTAATTGCACGCATATTCATGAACCAGATTGTGCCGTTTTAAAAGCCGTAGAATCCGGCGATATCCCCGAGGAGCGCTATTACAGTTATCGCAGTATTTTAAATGATGAAGACATCTATAATTAGTTTGTATTTTCGCTCTGTATTTTGAGAAAACCACACCCCCTGATATCGCTTTTCCTTTTTATTTTCCTGGTGATTTCCTCTTGCGTCAAATCACCTGAATTCGCACAGAATGAATCATTAGAATGGTCAAACGATACGGTCTATTTTGATACTATTTTCACTAGGCAAAGCCAAACAGGTAATTACCCTATTTCTGTTACTAAAATACTGAGCGTTAAAAACCCATCTGCCCTATGGGTGAATGCAAATTTTGAAGTTGCCGGTGGCGATCAATCCTCATATAAAATCAATGTGGATGGCTTAAGCGGTAGTAAAATAAACAATATTGAAATTGCTCCTAATGATAGTGTGTTTGTGTTTGTGCAATGTGCGCTAGAAGCAAACAATGAAACACAACCCGCACTAGTACTCGATTCAATTTGGGCCAGGGTCGGAACCAGAAATTCCAAAATTATGCTTGCTGCATATGGTTGGGATGCACATTATGTGAGGGATAGTATAATTCCCAATAATACCGTTTGGAGTGATGCCAGTAAACCATATGTAATCATTGATGGTGCGTATGTTGCTCCGAATTCAAAATGGACATGGAAAGAAGGGATTCAAGTGTATGCTTCCGCCCGAAGCGGTATTTACGTTTTCGGCGAATTCAACATAGAGGGCAGTAAGGAGGCTCGCGTTTCAATACAAGGAGATAAACCTGTATTTTCCAGCAAAACCTTACCTAACCAATGGTACGGCATTTACTTTGCACCCGGTGGAAAGGGAAATATAAAGTATGGTGATATTACCAATGCTTCATTCGGAGTTAGAACCGATTCACTTGCTCAAGGAAATGCACCTAGTATACGACTATCTAACACAAGAATTCAATATTGCGGACAAACCTGTTTGGTCAGTCTTTCTGGGGGAATTGAAGCTGAAAATTGCCTATTCGCAGATGCCGGAAGCTATACCTTTTTAGGATACTTCGGGGGTTGGTATAAGTTCAATCACTGTACATTCGCGGACCACTCCCAAATTGCCATCCGGCGCGATGGTCACTTTGGGATGACCAATACCCTTCGTGATGGTAATGGGTACTTATTGGATGTAAAAAACTTAACTTTCTCAATCGAGAACTCCATCATCTGGGGTAATCGAATGGATGAAGTCACTCTTGATAAAGTAGATCAAGCAGACTTCAATTTTAATAGTTCGTTTTCACTATTTCGAACGAAAAATGAAGAAGAAATCATTCCAAAAACAACGAATTATTTCAATTTAGATCCACTATTTGAGGACCATGAAATCGGCAATTTTAGTCTAACTACCATTTCTCCTGCTCTAGAAAAAGCCAATCCCGCAAGCGGACTATCCGTTGACTTATTCGGTAATAGCAGGGGTAATCCTGCCGACATCGGAGCAGTCGAAACTGAGTAGTTATCTTTTCTTTTTGAAGAATGCCTTCATTAAGTTGGCGCATTCATCTTCCATTACACTAGAAATAGATTCAACTTTATGATTAAAAGCCAAGCCCTTCGAGGAATAACCCGATTTAGGCTCATTGGCGCCAAATACCACCTTGCCTATTCTGGACCACTCAATCGCTCCAAAACACATAACACAAGGCTCTACGGTTACGTATAAGGTACATTCATTAAGGAACTTACTACCCATAAACTCTGAGGCACTCGTAATGGCTATCATTTCTGCGTGCGCGGTTACGTCTGTTAGCTTTTCTGTTTGGTTGTAGCCTTTGCCAATGATTTTCTGATTATGAACCACAACCGCACCAATAGGAACTTCATCTTCTTCAAAAGCTCTTTCCGCTAATTGCAAAGCCTTACTCATGAAATAATCATCTCCTAATAAATCCATCTATGGAGTAAAGATAATGTCATTCGTGCCATTTTTTGCTGAACTTTGTTAGTTCAATGATGAGAATAGGAATGGTGCTTTACCCAACCTTCGGGGGAAGCGGTGTATTAGCCACGGAGTTAGGGAAAGCATTGGCCAAAAAAGGCCATGAAATTCATTTTATCAGTTACCGCCAACCCGCAAGGCTTGAGGCGTTCCTAGAAAACGTCTTCTTTCATGAAGTAAGCATTCCTAAGTATCCTTTATTCGACTACGCGCCCTATGAAACCGCATTGGCAGGTAAGATTGTAGAAATTGTGCGAAGTAATAAGCTCGACCTTCTGCATGTTCATTATGCTATACCCCATGCCTCAGCGGCTTTATTGGCCAAGCAAATATTAGCAGAAGACAACAAAGACATTCCCGTGCTTACGACACTCCATGGTACCGACATAACGCTTGTTGGCCGTGAAGCAAGTTACGAGCCAGTGGTGAGTTGGAGTATAAATAATTCCGACGCCGTTACCGCTGTTTCAAAAAGCCTTGTTGAAGATACCTTGGAACATTTTCAGGTAAAAAAAGAGGTACTCATGATTCCTAATTTTATTGATTTCGACCGATTCAATAAAAAACCCAAGGAACATTTCAAAAAGGCCATTGCTCCAAATAATGAAAAAATTCTCGTTCATACCTCCAACTTCCGAAAGGTTAAACGAGTAGATGATGTTATTCGTTTATTCCATATTGTACAGCATGAAATCCCATCCAAATTATTACTCATTGGTGATGGACCAGAGCGCTCAAATATTGAAAAAACGTGCCGTGAGCTAAAGGTCTGCGACAAAGTCACGTTTTTAGGAAAACAAGAAGCCATTGAAGAAATCCTTAGTGTTTGTGACCTTTTCATTCTGCCGTCTGAGAGAGAAAGTTTTGGACTCAGCGCTTTAGAAGCTATGGCATGTGAAGTGCCAGTTATTTCAACAAATGCAGGAGGCTTAGCTGAAGTAAATATTCACGGTAAAACAGGATATACCTCCGAAATAGGTAACTATGAGGAAATGGCACAATTTGCTCTTGACTTGTTACAAAACGAAGAAAAACTAGAATCCTTTCGACATGCTGCTTTAGAGCAAGCAAAGAAATTCAACTTAGAAGATATTCGACTTCAGTATATCGAGCTTTATAAAAAGCTTATCAAGCCTTAGTTTCTAGGGATATGAATCCTAAGGAACTTTAGGGCAATTCCTATTTGATTCTCAACTGTTTTTGCTGAGATATCCAATATTTCTGCGATCTCCTTATGACTCATTTCATAAGTCCTACTCATGATGAATATCTGACGACATTTCTTGGGTAACTGTTCAATCAACAAATGCAGTTTTTCTTGGATTTCTTTTCGACTTATCTCCTCAATAATGGTAGATGAAACTGAAATTGCAGATTCATCGGCAGGTAGATCAGTGAAGTCAACCTTAGATTTACGCAATTGATTAAGCGATCTATTTTTTACCGATCTAAAAAGATAATTCTTTAGAGAAGACTCCTCATGAATATCACGGTATTCGCCCCCATTCCAATACGAAATAAAGACGTCGTTCACCACCTCTTCGGCTTCGTCGGCATTATGAAGCATAGAAGTAGCGAAGGCAATGAGACCTGGACGGTACCTTCTAAACAATTCTTCAAAATGTAATAAATTACCTGACAAGCTTCTGGTTTATGAGGTATAGGGCAAAAATAGGGCCAAGAAGTACAGGATTACCTAAAAAGTAATTCACGAATGTTAATTGGCAACATCACTCATGAATTGTAAATGCATGAGTTTTAATTCCTCCGAAGTGAATTCTCCATCAAAATACTCCACTGCCGCCTCTATATCCTCGTTCTCTTCGCCACTGAAATATTCTACCAATTCTTCCTGTAGTTCATCATCTAAAAACTGGTTTAAAAAATAGCGGATATTAATTTTTGTCCCTGAATT
>VMCP01000035.1 GCA_008081305.1 Bacteroidota bacterium
TACCTTTATACATTAAAATGAGCAAGAAACTCCCAAGTGAGGAGACGATGGTTGTTAGAATTATGTGAAAAGTTAATCTCCACTCAAAATAATCCAAACAAAAGAAAACCAAATGGTGAATGGCAATCAAAGACAAAGCATAATAAAAGAAGGTTAATAAACCCTTTGATTGAGTATTTAAATACTGCTCACCTTGAAGTTGTAAACTCTCAAAATCAATAAATCGTTCATCAATGAAGTTCTTTGCAAATACCATGGCTACGCAACTTGCAGCGTGGGTACCAAAAGACCCGGATAAAAAGTCAACTATGGTCCCGAATACAAATGCTAAAAATAAGTATCCAAAACGATTGAAATTGATGGGTAGAACGAAAAATAAGTACAAATAGGGCATGGGGAATAACCAAAACCCAAGATCCACTTGTTGAATAATGAACGCTTGAAAAAAGGCTAATACAATCGCAAGGCCAATGTATTTCAATGAATCAATCATTTAGCTCCTCCGTTTTTAATTGGTCTAATGTTTTTGAAAATAAATTTTTCACACAATACACATGATTCAGCCTTTTGAAATCAGTTGCAAATCGAATTCGAATTTGGAGGTATTGACTTTTCTCACTGTTCACAACTCTATCAATCTTTCCAATGGGTGTTCCTGGAGGAAATATAGAAGAGTAATTACTCGTGAGTACATCCTGTCCTTTTTTAATCGCCTCTGAGCGATTTATCTCATCAATAATACCGGAACTCGTGTTTTTAAAATCCCACTTTACGGCTCCTTGTCGTAAACCAATGTTGGGAATCCAAGATGTAATTTCAAAATTAGAATTCAAGACGGACATCACGCGTGCATAATGATCAGAAATATGCGTGACGATTCCCGCAGCACCAAGGGGACTCAATACGGCCATACCAACCTCAATGCTGTCTACGCTACCCTGATTGATATAAAAATAATTATCTCTTTTTCGGAACTCATTTCTGATAACGGTTGCATGATGATAACGATAAGCTAATCGAGAAGCGCCATTAGTAATAGTATCAACAAACGTTGAGTCGAAAGAAGGGGAGTGGTTAAAGTAGTTTCGGGCAAGTTGCTTTCGAAGTAAAAGATTTTCTTCTTTGAGATAGTCATTTTCCTCTCTTAAGTCAAAGTATTGAGTAAGACTCGACCTCCATCCATCTACCGTACGAAAGAAAGAAACACTTTGATTAAAATAAAGGGAATGTTGATAGACCTGATATTTTAGAACCAGGTTAAAAGAAAATAGAAACAAAAACAGCGTAGTTAATGGGTATGCGTTATTCCGAAGCCAACGTATGATAACCCACATGCGCGGTTATGTTAAGCTGTCATTAAAAACTTGAATTGACCAATCTTTTTCAATGCGTCACCCGTACCTCGCACCACCGCTCTTAATGGGTCGTCAGCGATATTTACTTTCAAACGAGTCTTTGCTGAGATACGCTTATCCAATCCACGCAATAATGCTCCACCACCAGTTAACCAAATTCCGTTTGTAAGGATATCGGCACTTAACTCGGGTGGTGAGTGTTCTAACGCTCGTAAAATAGCTTCTTCTACTTTCATGATGCTTTTGTCTAAGGCACCTGCTATTTCCGAATAGGATACATGAATTGATTTAGGAATACCGGTCATTAGGTCTCTTCCGTTCACCGAATAATCTTCCGGTGGATTCTCAAGCTCTTGTAATGCCGATCCGATATTGATTTTTATTTTCTCTGCAGTTCGTTCTCCTATCAAAAGGTTGTGTTCTCTTCGCATGTATTCAACGATATCTAAGTTGAACTCATCACCAGCGACACGAATAGATTCATCACACACGATACCACCTAAAGCGATAATCGCAATTTCCGTAGTTCCACCCCCAATATCGATAATCATATTACCTTGAGGTTGCGTAACATCAATCCCGATACCTACTGCTGCTGCCATTGGCTCATGGATGAGATATACTTCTTTTGCTCCTGAGCGTTCGGCAGAATCTTTAACAGCGCGTTTTTCAACTTCAGTGATTCCTGAAGGAATACAAATAACCATTTTCAATTGTGGGCTAATCCACTGTTGACGTTGGTTCATCATTTTGATCATGCCACGGATCATGTGTTCAGCAGCCTGAAAATCGGCAATTACACCGTCCTTAAGAGGTCGAATAGTGCGAATGCCCTCGTTTTCTTTCCCATACATCTGCATGGCCTCGCTACCGATGGCAATCACATTGCCTGTATTTCTTTCCATTGCGATGATTGATGGTTCATCAACAACTACAGTGTCTTTGTGTATAATAAGCGTGTTGGCCGTTCCTAAATCTATGGCCAATTCTTGTGTAAGAAAACTAAATAATCCCATTGGATGTCTTTAGTGCAAATTAAGTGAAAATAATGCGTTTATCGCCTTTTAGATTTCAAAAAATCAAAAAAGCTTTCCAAGCGAAATTAGCCACTGAGGTGACTGCCAATCATCGCCAATTTTCCCCCATGCTCTTTCAATACGAAATGGAATATTCCAGACAGACATCTCCAACCCACATCCATAACCCAATAACCAAGGGTTGTTTTGAGTATTTGCAGTGATGGTGTAGTTTGGTGTACTGTAGACTAATTGATTGTATGGATTGCTGAAATGTGTAGTAGTATTACCATAAAAAGCCGTTCCAAAATCAAAGAATCCAATGATCTCTATGCTTTGCCAGAATTTTGATTCAAGAACAGTTCCATTAAAAATACTCAATGGAGACAAGGCGACATTTTGCTGGCTATAAACAAAGCTATTTCCAATTCTTTCACCCGCTTGAACACCTCTAACGGGAAGAGCATTTGCAATTAATGGGCTGAGTGACATATCAATTTTATTCCATTGCTCATTGGTAAAGGCCTGACGTGAAATCCACCCTTGGCTACCGCCCATTAAGGTTCCTATGTTGGATTCACTCAAAGAATATCTAAACTTAAGATTTCCAAAATATTGAAACCCTTTGTAACGTGCTTTGCTATGAACATTTGCGAACAATGCGGAAGCGAAGCTCTTCTGAAGTGAATTCCTGATTTGACCGACACTCATTCCATATTCTTGAGTGAGATGCCTTTCAATAATTGCATCATGCTTGCTCAAAGCCTTGGTGATCTTCATTTTCAAATACGGCGCGTATGTTCTTTGCGTATTTAATGGCAGAAGTTCAGGATTCGAGTTAATGGATATAATTCCATTATAAAACAACTGAGTGGAAGAACTTGCTACCCAACCCATAAGTTTTTTTTCAATGCCATACTGCAAGAGTAGTGACCTATCACGTTTTCGAATATCGGGAATTGGCTCAAATTGTCGAAGTCTATAATCGAATGAAAACCTATGAGTAAGAGGTTGTTTTTTGAACTCGTAGTCGAATCCTATTCCTATTCGACGGCGATTTAAATTCGTAAACATACGCAGGTTTAACTGCTGGTCTTCAAACACCTCTGGGATATCTAATGCATAGAATAAAGTAAACGCAGAATTATATCGCTCCGTAGGCTTCAAGGATGCATGATAAGGGATATCGATTTCATTATTTGAGAAATAGAACTTGCCATTAACCCCATAAAACCAAGGCTTAAAGGGTTTTACCACCCAAGGCTGTTTTCTCTTTTCAGTGAATCTTCTGTTGTACGTTTTTGTTGGTTCATATTGGTAGGGAGAAACAAATTTATCTCCTGATGGGTACATAGACTTCTTTTTAGGAAATTGAATAGGCTTGGGTAAAATTTCATCTGTTACATCATTCAAGGGTATGGTATCTTGGGTGAGAACAGGTAGTCCCCTTAACATGAAATTTGTATGGATTTTACCATTAGCCAAAAAGCTTTCATATAGGCTGTCGGTGCCTGCCAAATAATCTTGCCTGTACATGTAGCCCTTTGATGGAATTAGCATTTGTTTCCCATCCTTGATATGTAGTATTCCTTTTTTCCAGCCATTATTATATGAGCAACTAAAATGAGTTGGGGATTCTACAATAAAATTATGTAGGCTAACAAAAGCGTCCGTATGTGCCTTAGAAAACAATGTATCCCAGTCATCACAATTACTTCTTAAAAATAAACTGACGTATTGATCCTTATTCAAGCGCACCTCTCTGTTATCGAAATAGGAACTATCCTTATCAATGAATAAACTCGTTGATCCCCAGAGGTTTGTCCAACTTTTTACTGTGATCATTTCATTTGTAGCGGAGTTTAAACTGTAAACTGTTTGGATACCTTGTTCTGTGTTTAGAATATAAATACCATTAAGATCAGTATTGATTATTTGGTATTTTCCTTTGTCACCCAGGTTGATGGGTTCACCATGGTTATATAAGATCCAATTAGACTCGTTCAAGGATAAGTATATTTTGAAGTCAGTTGGAGCAAATTGAGGATAAAGTTGGTTTTTAAATGTTTGATTAGCTATCTGAATATGATTGGAGTTGATTTTAACTTCTTCATTGGGTTTAACCAATCCTTGATTACTAATTAATCGATAATCTGTAGCCTCTTTATTCCACAGAATCTTAACATTTCTGAAATTCTGAGAGTTCCAAACGAATTGAACATCCGAATAAATAACTTCATCACTTTTAAGTTGTTGCGCCTTTACAATCTTTTCATTGAGCCAATCTCCAAATCGTTTTTCAAAGTGATAGCCAAAGGTCTTTTCAAAGTTGTGGGCTCGTCTTAAAATCTGCCAAAAAACACTGTTTACATCCTTCGTTTTGTCTTTTTCAAACCAATACCACATAACCTTGCCAAAAAGTTCTTTATGTGTCTTGGGTATATAGTTTACATTGTTGAAGTCCGAGCTCTCAGTCAGTTGTTGAAATTTAAGGAACTCATCTCTCGTTATTCCATCAGAAAAATAACCAATGAATCCGAGTAAAAGCCAATCTGGAATCTGATAACTACTTAATGGGTTTAGTTTTTCCGAATAAGAGAAGCCTAGTAAAAATTCACGCAAATACTGCTGTGCTAAACCTCTTTTTATTTGTGGAAGCGCATCATTCAGATCGCTACCCAGATAAACGGGGTAATAAACGGGTTCTTTTGACTTATTGAAATGTGATTGTTGGGTAAACTTGCTTTTGTAATTAACGAAACGAGACCAAGAAACAAACCCGATTAGATGTATTTTATCGCTCATTTTATAGATGAGATTACCTTCAAGTTCGGAAAGTACACCTTCAGAAATGCGATACACCTCTTTTAAATAGGTCGATTTACTCAATGAATGGTGCGCCTCATCGTTGAATACCCATTCGATGCGATCTTTCAAATGACTTGAATATGGAGTCTGGGATATTCCTGTTTGCTGTAAAGAGATTACGAGTAAGAATATCCAACCTTTATATAGCTTTTGAAGGGCCACTTCCCAAAGATATCATTTTTGACAAGGGATTTTAATTTCTCTTTGTAAAGAACATCGAAAAGATAGTAGTTTCGTAGCATGCAAGATTCATCATACTACATTGAATTGGAAGATAAATACGGTGCTCATAATTATCACCCTCTACCGGTTGTTATTAAGAAAGGTGAAGGTATTTATGTTTGGGATGTTGAGGGAAAACAATATTTCGATTTTTTGTCCGCGTATTCAGCAGTTAATCAAGGGCATTGTCATCCCAAGATTATCCAAGCTTTAAACGAGCAAGCCTCGACACTTACGTTAACGAGTCGTGCGTTCCATAACGATGTACTAGGTGAATATGAGAAATACATTACCAATGTTTTTGGTTATGATCGTGTTTTGCCAATGAATACAGGTGTAGAAGGAGGAGAGACTGCAATTAAGCTAGCTAGAAAATGGGGCTATGAAGTAAAAGGCATACCAGAGAACCAAGCGGAAGTCCTTTTCGCAGAGGGTAATTTTTGGGGAAGAACCATTGCAGCAATTAGCTCTAGCGATGATGAAGATAGTTATGGAAACTTTGGACCATATGTACCTTTGTTTAAAAACATCGTATACAACGATTTAGATGCGTTGGAGAAGGCATTAAAAGCGAATCCAAATGTGTGTGCGTTTATGGTTGAACCTATTCAAGGAGAGGCAGGGGTAGTGGTGCCTCATGAGGGATACTTAAAAGGAGTAAGAGAGCTTTGTTCAAAGTACAACGTATTGTTCATTGCCGATGAAGTTCAAACTGGAATTGGTAGAACCGGCAAATTAACGTGCTGTGAACATGAAAATGTTAAACCTGATATTCTCATTTTAGGAAAAGCTTTAGGTGGCGGGGTATTCCCCGTTAGTTGTGCCTTAGCAAATGACGAAGTGATGCTCACCATCAAGCCGGGTCAACATGGGAGTACATTTGGAGGTAATCCGTTAGCCTGTAAGGTAGCCATGGCTTCATTAGAGGTTATTTTAGAGGAAAAGCTTAGTGAAAACGCTGAAAAGCTTGGATCTAAATTCAGAAAAGCCCTTGAAGATTTAAAATTGCCAGTAATTTCAACGGTTAGAGGAAAAGGTTTACTGAATGCAATAAAAATAGAACCATTTAATGGCAAAAAAGCTTGGGACGTTTGTATAAAGATGAGAGACAATGGATTACTAGCGAAACAAACCCACGAACACATCATTCGTTTTGCTCCGCCATTGGTCATTAATGAGGAGCAATTAGATGCCGCAGTAGAAATTATTGAAAGATCCATTAAAGAGCTGATGGATTAAACAAAATAAATCGTATTATTGCACCTCTCTTGCTCGGGTGGCGGAACTGGTAGACGCGCAGGACTTAAAATCCTGTTCCCATTAGGGAGTACGGGTTCGATTCCCGTCCCGAGCACTAAATGCGCTCTACCTTATTTTTAGCTTGGTTATTAGCGCTCCTGTTTGTTTCTTGCAATCAAAAATATCCTGAAGGGGCGTTGCGTATATCAACGGGTGACTCCACCTATGGTACGGATATCCTAACAATTTCAGAAAAGATCAATAAATCTCCTTTTGAAGCCAATAAATACTATCTGAGGGGAAATACATTCTTCTATCAAGATAAATTCAAACTAGCCATTAAAGACTTCCGGACGGCCATTAAATTAGAGCCTAAAAACCCGTTGTATCGTTATCGAGCGGCTGAAACATACCTTCAGGAAGATTCTGCGAATTATCTGGGGGCATTAGAGCAAATAGACGAGGCTATTGATCTTAAACAGGATTACCACGAAGCCATTCTTCTTAAGTCAAAGCTATTGCTAGCAAGACAACAGTATCAGAAATGTGATCCTTTATTGATTAAACTAACAAAAACCAAGGACTTTAAGGAACAGGCGAGGCTTCTGCATATAGTATCATTGAAGGAGCAAGGAGATACGGTAAAAGCCATGCAATTGGTGGACTTAATTCTTGCTGATAATCCAGATAACTATGATGCCAGTATGCAAAAGGCTTTATTTCTTCTAGATAAAGATTCTTCTCTTGCAGAAAAATGGATTGACAAAGCATTGGTATTGGATGAATACAGCGACGAGGCTTTATACACTAAAGGGTTGTTATTACAACGAAAAGGGCAATATGCAGATGCTGAAATTATTTACAATCGAGTAATAAAGATAAATCCTGCACACCTTTACGCTTTTTATAATCTGGCTGTTATACAAGCTTTGTTCGATAACCATGAAGATGTTATCGAACTCTGTACGCAAATCATTGAGCAAAACCAGGGATTCGTAAAGGCTTATGTGTTAAGAGGATTCTCACTGAAGTCAACAGGACAAGAAAAAGCCGCTCAAAAAGATTTTCAAGCGGCCTTATCATTGGAGCCCAATAACGAGCTCGCCAAAAAATATCTAGAAGATTAATTCGCAGCGCGAAATTCTAATTCTTCCACAATGGTTGAACCATCACGATCTAAGTAAGTGCGACTCATTTTAACGGCCGTATTGGTTTTAGAGTCTATTTTAAACGTCGCATAAAAAATACCACTCATGTTTACTTCGTCTGAAGTAGGCGATGTCATGCTCCAGTCTGTCTCTTCCACGTCTGGCTGACCATCGTAGCATTTTTTTGCATTCGTTGTGATTTTACATGTGGTTTTTGTTGCAAAACGATACACATCGTCTTTCATGCATTCATCCATCATGTCAAGCGTTGGTGCTCCCTCATCTGTTTGGGTGTACTTGTAAAGTTTCCAAGGCTGAATCATCATTACTTCCTGGTTGTTCTTTCCTGTGATATCTACATCACTACCATCTCCATCATCCTTACATGCCGTCGTGAAAATTAGACTTGCTGCAAGAATTAAAAACAATCTATTCGCTTTCATATGGCGAAAATAGGGTTTTAATCAGTTTGGTTTTGTAAAATTTAAGAATCAATTAAATCTTGAATAACCTCAGAAGCCATTCTTAGCCCAAATAATGCGGGCATATATGAAATAGTACCATAGAATGATTTCTTGAAGTTTGATCCATCCGTAAGCTTTAGGCTGTCTTTATTCAAGTCACTTGAATTGAAAACTACCTTAAAGCCTTTTCTGATGTTATGTGTTTTCAATCGTTTACGTACTGTTCTTGCAAATGGACAATTATACGTTTTTGAAATATCCGCAACATGCACTTTGGATGCATCCGTTTTTCCTCCAGCGCCCATACTACTGATAAATCGCTGTTTGAGCTCATAACATGTTTTGATGAGGTATAATTTTGGTGAAACTGAATCAATACAATCCATCACATAATCAAAATCACCGTTTTGAATCAAGGCAATATTATCCTCGGGCTTTTGAAATTCATCAATAACCGTCAGGCTGATATCTGAATTGATATCCATTATCCGATCCGCCATGACTTTGGCTTTTTTGTGACCTATTGTACTATCCAAAGCAGGTAATTGTCGATTTTTATTGGTCTTATCAACTGTATCGCCATCCACGATGGTCATTGAACCAACCCCAGAACGTGCAATAAATTCTGCCGCAAAACTTCCTACACCACCTAATCCAACAATCAAGACTTTGGATTTTTGGAGTTTTTGAAGTGCATTCTCACCAATTAGTAATTCAGTTCTTTCCAACCAATCAGGATTCATATCTGCAAAAATACGGTCATAAGCTTATTCTACTTTCAATTCATGTGATTATATATCTACATTTGATTCATGAACATTGCGAGATTGAGGGCCGTTAGTATAAGTTTATTTTCTGTTACAACAACTATGCTGTTCGGACAGCAAAATATTGGATTTTCTCCCTTAAAAAATTCGCCTATTTATTCATCTAATGCCCGATTACTTGGATCGGAACAATTTCAAAATATTTTATTTATAAACCACGATGGAACTATCCCTGTAATAGGATCCCACAATAATGCAGAAAGAATAATAGCCTTATTCCAATCATGGGATGCACGCTATAAAGTACGTAGCCATACATTCACAGCTGACTTATCACTTGAGCAAATCAAACTCCTAAGCAATTTCTCCGTGGTTACGTTTTTGGATATTACTACAAAACTCAACTCTGCGAGAAAGAATGATCAGAAAGCCCTGGCAAAATCCAAAGTTGACCAGGTGTACGAGATAAAATCACCTCCAATCAAAGGATCGGGTGTTGTTGTTGGGATTGTGGATATCGGCTTTCAAACTACGCATCCTACCTTTTTTAATGAAAACGGAGAACAATATCGTGTCAAAAGATATTGGCAACAGAAATATAAAAATCTTCAAGGTCCATTACCTTTTAAATATGGCATACTTAAAAACTCAAAAGAGGAGATTCTAAATGCCAATGACAATGATGGAGCCCATGGCACCCATGTAGCAGGAATTGCCTCAGGTTCAGGGTTTAAAAGCCCAGATTTGAAGTATGCTGGGGTAGCTCCTGAATCAGATTTGGTTTTTGTTGGAATCAAATATCAAAACGATACCATTGGAGGGAGTGCACTAGGCGATTACATTGTTGCCAATAATGCTATTATTGATGGCTTTGATTACATCTTTGATTATGCAGATTCGATGAAGAAGCCAGCTGTATGTAACCTCTCTTGGGGTATGCACACAGGCCCTCATGATGGCACGTCTTTATTTGATTTATCGCTTGAAGATTTAGTCAACACGAAGAATAGATATTCCGGAAACAATAACGGGCGAATTTTAGTTGGTGCCAACGGAAATAGCGCCCAACATGAAATGCACGTTCATTTGGATTTAAAGAACGATACATTAGAAACTCTGGCTATGGACAGGAGCCGGGATAATTACAAAAAGGAAGAATCGGTGTATTGCGATTTTTGGGCAGAAAAGGGTAGTGAGATAAATATGAAAATCAGCCTTATTGATTCAAATGGGAATGAATTGCTATCATCTGGCTATTTCAATTTTCATCAGGATGATATAATTGATCAAGTTTTTACCTCTTCCACAGATACATTGAAGTTTACCGCAAGTCTGAACAAATCCTACCCACATAACGGAAAATCTAATGTGCTCCTTATGGCGTATACGCCTACCAATAAAAGGTTCTTTAAAGTATCTTTTGCTGGCAATGGTGAAATTCATGGTTGGAATAGTGGGCGTGTTCGAGAATGGACGTCAGGAACGTTTAGGAATTACATTAGAAAATACAAACCTAATAATTGGATCAATGGTGATGCAGATCATACCTTAATTGAAAACGGAGGAACATCGAAGGCAATTATCTCTGTAGGATCATACAACAACAGGGTGAATTGGTTGAATTTCAAAGGGAATTTCCAAAGTGATAGCGGTGTGGCTGAAGAAGAAATAAGCCGGTTTTCATCTCACGGTCCTAGCATTGATGGGCGAATAAAACCAGACGTTAGTGCTCCTGGGCAGTTTATTGCCTCGTCTTATAATAAGAATGCCGTTCCTGGTTGGTTGGCGCCTTATGTTGTTCACCTTGATAGTTGGAATGGCGATCCTGTATATTATGTTCTGCTCAGTGGCACTTCTATGGCCTCTCCACAAGTTGCGGGTATTGTGGCCCTAATGCTTGAAGCATCTAATGGTACATTGAACTATGTGCACATTAGCGAGATTTTAAGAGAGACCGCTTACAGAGATGCATTTTCAGGCAGCAATGCTAATAATGTGTATGGTTTTGGTAAAGTAGATGCATACCAGGCCGTATTACAATCGATTCAGACAGCCAGGAAAAATACCCTTACCAAGAATCCATCCATTGCATACGTCAATCATGATCGCGATATAGCGATAAAATTTGATGACCAAAAGAATTTAAATCGAAGCATGCTATATACCATATACTCACAAGAAGGGCGTATTGTTCAAAGGGGATCTTTGAGAGATGGCCTAATACCGCTGAGCAACAGAATAAGAACTGGAATTTATTTATTGCACCTATCGGATGGACAACTGACGATGAAGCAGAGTCTATTTATCCCTTAGAATTCTTCCAATCGATGTAGGAATTGACGTGTCGGCTTTTCTTTTCCTCATAGATATCGTTGATGGTAACCATTATGCCTGTTTCTTCAACGCCCCCAAAATGATGAT
>VMCP01000216.1 GCA_008081305.1 Bacteroidota bacterium
CAGTGCGATTGTATACAAAATCGGCGGATGTACGGATACCCTCAATGTATTCGTAAGTCGTCCATACAATTATGAAAATGTATTCTGTAAAGACAGCAAGCGGACCCAACCTCTTTATTGGTATGGACCAGCCGGAGGCTACTGGACAGGTAATAATGTTGATTCAAGTGGCCGATATCTCGCAGATTCTGTGGGAGAGTTCTACCCTACTTACCACTGGCAAGGGTGTACCTCTGATAAAAAAGTCATTGTATTGGACAAACCTGATGTACCTAAGTTTGATACCACCTGTGAATCAAGAACAAGAGATACTTTATCCTTTTCACCACGAGGTTTAATCGTTGGATACTTTAAAGGTCGAGTAAATGCTTACTGGGGATGGTACAACCCCTCGATCATGGGAGGCCCAGGCGATTACAATGTGTATTTTTATGGACGAGGCAGTGGGTGCAGAGATACTACTCAAATTACCGTTCTACCTTGCTATGCAGGAAAAGATGATACTATTTGCCCGACAACTTCCGACTTCCTACTTGCAGGATTTCGAGCATCAAAACAATTTGAATGGACAGGAAAAGGCATCAATAATCCAAGCATCGGAAGATATTCCGCAAAATGGGCGAATGGAGAAGATGCCGTTGATACTATCACTCTAACCAGCAAAGGATGCACGGATGAAAAAATCATTCACATTATTGGTACTAGAGTTCTTGAGAAAGACACCATTGAAATCTGCCCAGAAATTGATTCATTTGATCTTAATAAGATTAAAACAAATGTCGACAACGGCAATTGGAGCTCTATCTATGTCAAAGGCCATGTTTTCAATCCAAACAAAGCTGGAACTGGTCTACATACACTTACTTACACTCAAAACAACTGTTCCGATAATTTAACCCTTAGGGTGTTAGACTCTGCACTTGTCCCTTCCGATACATTTATCTGTGAAGATTCACCCAATATAGTTTTATCGCCAAAAGAAAATGGTTTCTTCTACGGTAATACCGTGATTTCGAATAACCCACAATTATTTAATCCGTTATTACGAAAATCATTAATTGAGCAAGTCAATTTCATTTCAGAGAAAGGTTGTAGAAATTCATTTAACGTATTTATTGATACACTACCCAACATTGATTTTGGCTTAATCCCTTCATCTCTTTGTTACAAGGATTCCTTATTCGATTTAGAGATAGCCCCTTCAGGTGGTCAATACAAATTCCAAAACAGCACCTATAATCAGATTAACCCAGTTGTTTTAGGTTCTGGCAACCACAGTATCACCTACACGGTCCCATTTGCATCATGCACTGGGGAAGACTCTTTTGATTTAACAGTACTTAATCCATTGAAAGCTATTGTAACTCCTGATTTTGATAGTCTTTGCCCTGGCGAGAACACAACGTTGCAAGCATTTGGGTTTGGTGGTACGGGTAACTATAGCTACCAATGGTCACACGGCCAAAGCGGCGCTAAAGCATTCGCTACACCCTTGAAAAGCACGGTATACACATTGACACTAACAGATGGGTGTTCTGAATTAGCAAACGCGGAATCGAATATATTGGTACATCCTGAAATGTGGTTTTCATCGGTGATAAGCGATTCTGTGTGCTATGGCAAAAATGGCTTCATTGTATTAAGTCTAAGAGAAGGGAATCCTATGAAAATACAATGGAACTACCCAGGAACAACCAAGAACGATACCTTTTTTGCCCCCTCTGGCTCATTTTACACTGCCTTTGTTCTTGATTCGATGAGTAATTGCTACGCGGATACCAGCCTTTATATCCCGGGATTCAAGGCATTGAATGCATCTTTTACTATTTCTCCGCCTAGTAGTGGACTATGTTATACCCCCATTGATAAACAAATCTCAATATTTGATGGAAGCGATGGAGGGACATCAGGTGAATGGCGTCTTAATGATTCATTCATTGGGAATTACCAAGCCTTTCAAAATTGGAACTTTGTATTGGATGGATCGAAAAGCTCATATATACTGAAGCTATCTATATTAAACAATGGAGGATGTTCTGACACGGCTACTCAAACCATTTGTTACAAAGACACCGTAATTAGTTATTTACCCTCAGCTTTTACACCTGATGGTGATGGAATAAATGACAAATGGATACCCAGGATTTACGGCGCGACTTCTGTTTACATAGCCATATACAACCGTTGGGGACAAATTTTGCATCAATCTATTGACCCTGACGAAGGTTGGGATGGAGTTTATTTAAACAAACCAGTTCCAGAAGGTATCTACACCGCTTATATAGAACTTAAAGGTCGAAAAACTGCCAAAAGAAAAGAAGCAGTCAATATATACTTGAGCCGACAGAAAAATTAATGACGATCTTTGCTGAGTATGTTAGGTAGTCATTGGATGTACCGAGTGTGGGCATCATACCTCTACGAAGAGCTCATAGGTAGTAATTTCGATTTGGGCCTAAGCTATAGCCGTGATTCGGTTTTTCTTCAATTCCGGTCTAAAGGTCATCGAAAAGCATTCGAATTGAAGTTTGTTAATGGCTTCTTGATTATCCTTCCAAGCCACCCCTTACGAGAACACTCGAAAAAGAAAACAAATGCAGTTGTTCAGTTTAAAGAATTATCCAAACAAACCGTTAAAGATATTGGTTATGCGCCAATTGACAGGGTTTTAACCATTAAGTTTCAAAATGAATACCAACTTGTATTAAAAGGCTTTGGTAAATTCTCTAACATTCTGTTGTACCCCCAAAATGAGCCATTACCTTTGGCCATATTTCGACTTAATCTAAAAAAGGACTGGTCAGTAGATAAAAAAGTAATTATCGAGGATATTCAATGGCTCCAAAGTGAGGAGAATAATATCCTCCCAATAGACAATATAGACGAATGGAATACACGATTTCCTGCATTGAAATGGGAACAGATTCCTAGCAAATGGTTTAACAAAAACCAATTCGAAGCTTCACAAAGCTCACTCCGAATTAAGGAGTTAACCAATCCAGAAAATTACTATTTCCACATAAACAGCAATAAAAACAAAATTGACTTTGAACTTAACAAACAAGAACCGCGGGAAGTCTTATTGATTTATCAAGAACTTGAGAGCTGCATAAGAGAGTATTTAAAAGCTTATTTCTTCATTGAACAAGAAAAACAAATAAAAAATCTCATCAGTAAGAAAATCAAATCTTTAAGTTCAAATCTAAAAAATATCACAAAACGAAAAGACGCGCTGAAAAAACAAAGAAGTTTTCGAGAATTGGGAGACTTAATCATGGCCAATGCGCATTCAATTAAAGCAGGAGTTTCAGAAGCTTTAATTACTGATTTTTTCACAAATCAAAGAATTCGTGTAAAGCTTGACCCTAAGTTATCATCTGCAGAAAACGCCCAGAAATTCTATCGTAAATCAAAAAACGAACGTTTGGAATGGGATTTTGTCACCATTCATGAAAAAAACACCCAAGATGAGTTGGACCATCTTTTAGATCTTCAAAAAAGAATTGATTCAGCAAAAAACGGAAAAGAACTGAATGAAATTAAACAGCAACTACATCCTGAAAAAGAAGTAAAGAAACAGACCAACACCGCTACATATAGGTCACTACGTTTAGGAGAATTAGAAATTTGGTTAGGTAAAAACGCCAAATCCAATGACGAACTATTGAGGAAAGCGAGTAAAAACGATCTTTGGTTTCATGCCGCGGATGTTTCAGGGTCTCATGTTTTAGCACGAACCAATGGAAAGGTACTGAACAAAACACAACTCGAAAAAATTGCTCAGCTTGCAGCTTTCCATTCTAAAGGCAGGAGTCAACCGATTCAAACTGTACAATACACCAAGCGTAAGTTCTTGAGTAAACCAAAGAGTGGCGACGCTGGAGCGGTTAAATTGAGCCAATTTGAAACCATTGATGTGATACCCACAGATTTGAAATTCTAATATATATGATTGACCTTTAAAGTATTACCTCTAAAGACAAAAAAAGTTACAAAAAGCATTTGCAAACATTCAAAACATTTCTATATTTGCACACCTCAAAGGGGGCTTAGCTCAGTTGGTTCAGAGCATCTGCCTTACAAGCAGAGGGTCACTGGTTCGAATCCAGTAGCCCCCACTAAAAAAAAGAGCCTCGCGAAAGCGGGGCTTTTCTTTTTTGAATATTCCTTACTTTACCAAGCTTTTCATTGGAAATAATCTCATCATTACGCTTCTTTCTATAAATTTGTTTTTATGAGAGAAGAATCGAGAGCGTTTTTACATCGTTACCTAGACAATGTTAGCCCAACAGGCTTTGAATATAGTGGCCAAAAAATATGGTTAGACTACCTTAAACCATACATTGACGAGGAAATCGTTGATACCTATGGCACTGCTGTAGGTGTGATCAATCCAGGAAAAGAATACAAAGTAGTTATTGAAGCGCATGCCGACGAAATCAGTTGGTTTGTAAACTATATTAGTGATGACGGATACCTATATGTAATTAGAAATGGTGGTAGTGACTTCCAAATCGCGCCGAGCATGAGATGCTTGATTCATTGTGAAAGTGGTGAAATTGTAAAAGGTGTTTTCGGATGGCCAGCTATCCACGTAAGGCAAGGCAAGAACCCTGAAGTAAAGCAAGAAAATATCTGCATTGATGTGGGATGCAATACCAAAGAAGAAGTTGAAAAACTTGGTATTCATGTGGGAAGCGTAGCTGTATTTGAAGCGGGTTCTGAATGGTTAAATCAAAAGTATTTAATCGGGAGAGCACTTGACAATAGAATGGGTGGCTTCATGATTGCTGAAGTTGCTCGTCATATCAAAGAGAATAATATTGACCTTCCATTTACATTGTATGTGGTGAATAGTGTACAGGAAGAAATTGGTTTGAGAGGTGCAGAGATGATCTCCAGAAGATTGAACCCTGATGTCGCTATTATTACAGATGTTACACACGACACCTACAGTCCTATGTACAATAAAAAACAACAAGGAGACACCAAATGCGGAAAAGGTCCAGTAGTGACATATGGACCAGCTGTACAGAACAATCTACTTCAATATATTATTCAAACAGCCAAGTCTAATAATATTGATTTTCAACGCAATGCAGTTAGCAGGTCTACTGGAACAGATACAGATAGTTTTGCATACTCAACGACGGGCGTTGCCTCTGCATTAATCTCGTTACCATTGAAATACATGCACACAACCGTAGAGATGGTTCACGAAGATGACATTGAGGGTTGTATCCAACTTATGTTAGCTGCCGTCAAAGGATTAGAATCAGGACAAAGTTTTCAGTACACATAAACACGATGAGTTACAAACCGGATATACCTCAAGCACCTATATGGTTCAAACTACTCGTATATCCGGTTTTATTTTTGATTTCATTACTTCCTTTTCGTGTTCTTTATTGGATATCAGACCTACTCTATTTTCTACTTTACTATGTTATCAAATACCGAACGGCTGTCGTTCGGCATAACCTAGAACGAGCATTCCCCAACAAATCAAAACCGGAGGTAACCACATTAGAAATAGAGTATTACAAACACTTAGCAGATGTTTTTGTTGAAACAATCAAAGGTTTAAGCATAAGTAGGTCGGAAATCTTAAATAGAATGAAGTACCCGACTGAAAAGAACATCTTTGAAACGCTAAACAACGAAAATCAAAACGCATTTGTTGTACTTAGCCATTCTGGAAATTGGGAATGGGTCGCCTTAGCATCTCAACCCTACTGTCCACAACAGGTTTACTTTACCTATAAGCCATTAAGTAATCAAGGCTTCAATTGGCTAATGCACAAAATGAGAACACGATTTAGTGGTTTAGCCTTAAGCATGCAAGAAACTCCTCGAGCAATTACTTCTTTAAATGGCGCAAAGAAAAATTTTGTTTTAGCGCTTATAGGGGATCAATCCCCTTCCAACTTAAATGGATGTTACTGGATGAATTTTTTAAATCAGGAGACTGCTTTTTTAAATGGCCCTGCTAAACTCGCACACAAGTTTAACATACCCATTATTTACTTACGACAAAAAAAGGTACGTCGTGGCTATTACGAGGCTTATTTTGAACGATATAATACAGAAGGACAATCGTCAGACGAAATAATGAACTATATCTGCGATACAATGGAAAACGAAATCCAAAGTCAGCCCTTCACCTGGCTATGGAGCCATCGTCGATGGAAACATCTAAAACCTTGATTTGTTTAAGAATTATCGAATCAGTAAGTATATTTGCATTTAGCGATAAAGAATGAAAAAGAAAGTAGAGTTTGAGTCATCAGTAGCGGATTTAGCGAAACTAACTAAAGCCATCGGTCATCCGGCAAGAATTACCATTATGCTACATTTAATGGAAGAAGGTGCATGCACCTGCCAGCAAATTGTAGATGAACTCCCCTACTCCCAAAGTACCGTATCAGGTCACCTTCAGAAACTTAAGGAGGAAGGTTTGATTAAAATGAAATCACACAAGACCTCGAGTATTTACTCCATGGATAAAGAGGTTATCCAGAAAATGAGCAACCTATTGAATTCTACATTCAATTTAGGAGGTGAGAAAAAGCAATTGTCTCTTTTCTAAACCCTAACGGTAATCTTCAATAATTAAGCCCGTAGGTATCTTGGGCTCAATAAAGGTTGACTTTGCCGGCATCGTGTCTCCCTCGTCAGCTACGGCTCTAACTTCTTCCATTTGATTTGGAGCAAACAAGAAGGCTATATCAATATCGCCATTCTGCAGCTGTAATTTAATACTATCTAGGGGAGTGTCTCCTCGTAAAAACTGATAACGATCATCTTCTGAACTAGAGGACAAACCAAAGGCGGGCTGTAGAATTTTCTTTTCTACCACACGCACATCCAATTTATCTATGGCTTTGTCTCCCAACATTGACTCAGAAAGTTCAATTACACACCTACGATCTTTGGCAATACACAAAACCTGACCTTTTTTTAGGTCTTCGTAGCCAAGAGAATGGCCAATTTCGTAGTGATGAATGCGATGCTCCTCTAAAAAATCCCACAGGATCGTGCTATCGACTCCTTTCAGCATTCTAAAAAAGGGCTTTATCAGCAATTCAGATTCATCAGCGATTAACGCCATAATTCCTTTACCTGAATTATTACCAAACCTTTCAGTAAGGTATCTAGAAGATGAGGCACATCTATGGTGACCATCGGCAATATACAATGAAGGCAATTTATTCAATAAATTACAGACTAAATCGATTTCTTCTTTAGTTTCAACCTTCCAAACTTTGTGCGTGTTATAAAATTCGTCAGAAACACTGAGATCTGCTTCTCTTTCACTTGTAATGGCGAGAACTAGCTGGTTCAATTCAAGGGGTAACTGTTGACTCAGTAGAACCGGTTCGGCCATAGACTCCAATGCAGAAATATGCCTAACTAATCTATTCTCTTTATTAGTTAGTGTATTTTCATGCTTCTTGATTCTTCCGTCTAAGTAATCTTCGGCATCAACCCCAACAATCCATCCAGCGATCTTTTTACCAGAGTGATGAGTTTGTTCATACAGAAAAACATTTGGCTCATGAACCAACAAAAACTTCTCTTTTATGAGCTTGCTTAAATTTGCTCTCGAAGCATCATAAAACGCTTGGGTTTCAGACATCAAGGAGGAATCCAAGAATTGTGGCTTCACCACTCTTAAATATGATTCAGGCAAGGCTTGAGCCTTAGACTGTAAAACCTCAGCACTTAACTTTCCTGAACCAAGAGATGCAATTCGTTGTGCATCATCTTTTTTAGGCAATAAGGTCTTTATAGGAAATACCCTCATTGCAGATACTATCTAAGGTGCTGGATGATTTTTTCAGCTAACTCGATTCCAACCCTCTGCTGAGCTTCTGCTGTACTTGCTCCAATATGTGGGGATAATGAAGCATTATCTAGATGAAGCATTGTATCGTTAACAGGTGGTTCACTTTCAAATACATCTACTCCAGCAAAAGCTACTTTTCCAGAGTCAATTGCATTCTTAAGGTCATTTTCGTTAACTACACCACCCCTAGCACAATTCACCAATACGACTCCATCTTTACACGCGTTCAACTCTTCTTTACCAATTACCTGAGCGGATCCAGGAGTATGAACGGAAATGATATCTGATTCAGACAATACTTGTTCCATACTAACACCCTTTAGGGTGACTTGGAAATTGTGATTACAATATTGTTCGTGTAGTGCGATGGTCAGGTCAAATGAACGGCCCTTGTAATCGTATACCAAAACCTTCATACCAAGACCAATAGCCATTTTAGCCACCTCTTGCCCGATACGACCAAATCCAATAATTCCAATAGTCTTGCCTGTAAGTTCAAAACCTTTGGAAGCTTTTTTCTTGAGCTCCTTAAATCGTTCTTTTCCCTCCGTTGGCATGATTCTATTGGTCATGTGAATCATTCGCGATACAGAGAATGCATGTGCCATCACAAGCTCTGCAACGGAACGAGAAGAAGCATTAGGAGTATTCACTACTGTAATTTGAGCTTTTCCCGCAGCTTTCAAGTCGATATTATCTAGCCCAACGCCTGCACGAGCGATTAATTTGAGATTCTCGGCAGCTGATATAACCTCTGCATTCACTTTGGTTGCACTTCGAACGATCAATACATCAAATTCAGAGATGCCATTTATCAACTCGCTTTGTTCAATTTTGTCTGTGACTACCTCAAAACCAGCCTGTTCCAATAGCGACTTTCCTATTGCATCTATTCCATCGTTTGCTAATACTTTCATCTGAATTATCCGTTAAATTTATTTATTACATCAACAAGAGCTTGAACGCTTTCTATGGATAGAGCATTGTATAATGAAGCGCGATAACCGCCAACACTTCTGTGCCCTTTCAATCCGCTTAACCCAGCTTCTTTACAAGCCTCGTCAAACTTTGATGATAAACCTTCATGTTCAGGTTTAAATACGAAACAAGCATTCATGTGACTTCGCGAGTCTTCCCTCGCTGTACCCTTAAAATATGGAGAAGCATCAATGGCATCATATAGTAAAGAAGCTTTTTCATTATTGCGCTTTTCCATTCCTTCAAGACCTCCATTATTCAATACCCACTCCATGTTATACTTAGAAACTAAAATTGGAAAAACAGGAGGAGTATTAAACATACTATCCGCATCCGCATGTGTTTTGTAATTCACCATACTTGGGATGTGTCTGTCAGCCAATTTGTTATACATTTCTTTTTTGATCACAACCAAAGTAACACCTGCAGGTCCCATATTTTTCTGTGCTCCAGCATAGATAATATCGAATTTAGTAACATCTATTGGTCGTGAGAAAATATCTGAACTCATATCGCAAATCATCGGTATGTCCGAGTCAGGAAACTCCTTTATTTGCGTCCCAAAAATGGTGTTATTGCTTGTACAATGAAAGTAATCAGCATCGGATGAAATAGTATAGTTGCCGGGGATATAATTAAAATTACCGTCTTCACTTGACGCACAAACGTCTATCTCTCCGTAGCCCTTTGCTTCTTTAATGGCCTTTTTAGACCAAGTGCCTGTGTTTAGATAAACCGCTTTTGTCTTCAGGAAATTATGAGGGATTTGGAAAAACTGCGTTGATGCCCCGCCCTGTAAGAATAACACATCATAATCATCAGTGAGATTTAATAACTTTTTAACCAGTTGTGTAGCTTCATCTGCAACTTGAACAAATTGCTTACTTCTGTGAGAGATTTCAAGTACACTTAAACCGGTATCTGAAAATGATTTAAGGTCTGCGCTGCTTTTTTCAATGGCGTAATCCGATAAAATTGAGGGTCCCGCCGAAAAATTGTGAATCTTTTTGCCGTTTGTCATAAACGGCTACAATTTTACGCCTATTATTGTGAGAGACCAAACCTATGAAGCTTATAACTAGGATTATTCATGTTATCTTATTGTTTCTCGCATCTGGTTCTGTCATGGGGCAATACGAAGGATTGGATAGCAATAGGCGGCAATCCAATCAAAAACAAGAGGAAACACCATTTGCAGATGATATTGTAGCCTATCGTTACAAGGATATGGCCTATTCAGGGATGGATTTTACGGTATTTGGCACGGGAATATCCTATCATTTAGAACTAGCACCTTACACAGGTGTTCATTTTAATGAAAAACTATACGCCGCCGTTGGTGTTACAGGATCTTACTACGGAGATAATTACATCCCCATCAATACCTTGGTAGGTGGAACCTTTGCGTTTGTTCGAATACCAGTGGGTTCTATTTTTCTACATGGAGAATACCGATATCAGAATGCTATCAATAGTTATGATAGACCAGAACGAGAATGGTTTGGAACTCCTATTATAGGAGGTGGCTATAACTCAGATGGAAACCTTTCTGCATATGCCTTGGTTGGTATTGCGTTTAATCCCAAATTTGCCTACACCAATTCAATTGGAAGTTTCGTTTACCGATTTGGCTTTAGGTTTTAATGACACAAACTTCAAAGTTGGATTTCAAGGGAAGAATTGATTCGCATTAATTAATTAATCAACCCAAAACTACCGAACACATACTTAGTGAACCTCCAATTGAAATATCATTGAAGAAATAGTGTTGTTCATCGCTTTTGGCAAGCCCCATGGTATACAATAAAGGCAAATAATGCTCGGCTGTGGGAATGGCTAGATTCATTTCCATTCCACTACGCTCTACACGAGATAACCCTTTTAAATCTCGGGAAATAATAAGATCCTTGATTTTCGAATTGGCTGCCTCTGCCCAATCATAACCAAAAGGTTCTCTTAACTTATTCCAATCAACCATCCTTAGGTTGTGAACGATATTACCACTACCGATAATCAAAACTCCTCGATACCTTAAAAAGTCTAATTCTCTTGCGAGTTCAGCATGTTGTTCCATGCTTAAACCTCTATCTAAACTCATTTGAACAACAGGAACATCGCAATTTGGATATAAATGCTTTACTACCGTCCAAGTTCCGTGATCTAAGCCCCATTGATAATCTAGTTCTTTAGGGAATTTACTCGGAGTTGTCACGATTTCATTCGCTAGAGATGGGTCACCGGGAGCTGGATAGTTCTCTTGATACAAAGCTTCGGGGAAACCACCAAAATCATAAATAGTTCTTGGCGATTCCATCGCTGTGATTCTTGTGCCATATGTTTCCCAATGTGCCGAAACACAGACTATTGCTTGAGGCTTTGGAAGGCACTTACCTAATGT
>VMCP01000249.1 GCA_008081305.1 Bacteroidota bacterium
ATTAAGAGGCTTCAAACTTTTGGTCTCTTCATAGGTTAGTATCGGCTCATCACCGGATTTCACTTTGAACTTATCATCGTCGCTGTAGATTTTGCCTTTTTCGAACATGTATAAAACATCTCCGTTTTCGGTCTTATAGTCACTTCTTTCTCCTTCTATGTTTTTAGAAGTGAATAGTCCCGTTCCGTTTTGAACTTTTACGGATCCAAGAGTCTTGTTTCGAACGACTTTCTTTTTGGTTTTGGAATTTACCATCATACTTGCTGGGTAGTAAAGGTCCTGATCTTCAGAGATCATTTTAATTTGCAGGAGGTACTTGTCTTTTTTGCGTTGTTCCTCAAGTTTTTGTGTTTTTGTGGATACCGTGAATCCCTGGTATTTATACAATTGTTCTTGTGAAAAGGCAGTTGAAATACTGAATAGGCCTATGGTAAAGGCTGTTGCACACATTAAAGATTTCATTCTATAATATTACAGCAATATATCATCATCGCCAACTATGAAGTTCTTATTTTGACGGCTATTTGTATTATTGCAACATGAATAGAACCATCCTTGCTCTCTTATTTTTTATCTTGGGTCTAAATGCCTGTAAGAAAGACGAAACCTCTGATGCTCCATTGGGAATGGATTCCATTGTTGGGAAATGGAATGCTTCTGAAATCAGGGAGAGGGAGTATGAGAATCATATTCTACAAAGCGATGAACGTATGGCATATATTGAGTACGTCGAAAATGAAAGTTGGGTCTTAGATTTGAACGCAGATAATTCATTTATACTTACAATTGATGATTTGATTAGTTCTCAATCCGATGATTATCGAGATACCGGTATTTATATATTTAATAAGCAAGACAGCCTACTTGTACTTAGGTTTAATCGAGATACAGAAACGGATACCTTTTGGCATGTGAGTTTTGAAAATGCGGTTTTGAACTTCACTGTTTATGAGGATTTTCCTTGGGAAGCGGATAGAACCCGCATCGACTATAAGCTCGTTCGTTAGCGAAAACTTATATTTGTTTTGTGCGAATCGTTTGGTTAGCTGGGTGGTATCCTACGCCGTCAAATCAATTGGCGGGTGTTTTTGTACAAAGGCATTTTTTAGCGCTCAGTAAAGCGTTGAGTAAATACGATACCGCTCATCTGTACCATATTCACGTCGATGAATCAGTAGCATCCAATAGAGTAAGTAGTAATAATGAACATCTGGTCACAATAACGAAGAGCAGGGGCTTGTTTTCCAAGGTTTTGAATGCAATTCGTTTCCATCTTCAGGCTTTTAAGGAGTTGAAGAAAGCGCTTAAAACAGCAGATTTGGTTCATGTACACGCTGGTGATAAAATCGGTTTTTGGGCGGCTTGGTTCAAGCGTAAATATGGGTATAAACTTCTGTATACCGAGCATTGGGCAATTTTTGATTCAAGTACTCCAGACGCATATGAGAAGAGGAATGCATGGTTCCGATTTTACATGAAATGGCTATGGAAAAAAACTGATTTAGTAGCGAGTATTTCCACAAAACTTTACAGTTCTATGGAGGCGAAGTATGCCATCCCCAAGCCTTATATGATTTTCCCAAATGTGTTAGATCAAGCCTTTGAGGAGTTTGAAAAAAATAGCCTTCCCAAAAAGAAGTCTACCAAAGATGTAGTTACCTTATTGCATATTTCCAATTTTGAAGTCCGCAAGAATATAACAGAGCTCATTGATGCGGTTAATAATCTGATTCGCGTTGGTAAGAAATTACGACTCATCCTCATTGGTGCAGGTAGCGAAACATTCAGCGATTATGTATCTGAGAATATCGTATTACTGGCATCGATGAAGGCACAACAATTAACCGAGTACTATAGACTAGCGGATGCTTTTATTTTGCCGAGTGATGCAGAGAATTCTCCGTGTGTTATTAGCGAAGCCCTATCCTTTGGGTTGCCAGTCATCGCTACGGATGTCGGAGGCATATCTGAGATGATCAATGCTAAAAATGGGTTATTGATTCCTAGATTTCAGACACAAAATGAAAAAGAGAATAAAATTTCAGAAGCCATCTTGGAATTCCTCTCCAAATCTCAAACCTTTGATTTAGATGCTATTTCGAAACAAGCCAAGCATCAATATGGATCCGAGGCTGTTGTGAATGCATTGATAAAACGATATACTCAGTTGGTATGTGCGGAATTGCCGGAATATCCATAACCATTGAAAAAGATGCTCCGTTTTGGAAAAAGTGGATTTATCAGTTCAGTGAGGATATTGATCACCGTGGTTACGACGATGCTGGTGTTGTACTTTCTTTAAGGTCATCAGATCCCCTTCCTGTTCAATGGGGCAAGGAGCATTATTCTAGCGATTTGCAATATATGCCACAAAGAGCCTTACTGCCATCAATTAGTGAGCAGGTAAATGGTATGTTGTTGCATCGTAGGCTCTCTATTATTGCTCCAACAGAAAGAGCCCATCAACCCATGTGCGATGCAACCGGCAGGTATTGGATTAGTTACAATGGCGAGATCTTCAACTATATTGAGTTAAGAAGCCAATACAACATCGATACAGTAACCGATAGTGATACAGAGGTGTTATTGGAAATGTGGGCAAAAATGGAGGAGAAATGCCTTCCATTATTGGATGGTTTTTTTGCATTTTGCATATACGATTCAAAAGAGAACACCTATACCATTGTTCGGGATAGAACCGGAGTTAAGCCACTGTATTACACGAAAAGAAGTGATGCCTTTGCATTCTCTTCAGAAGAAACATCATTAAGGAAATTTACTGGGTTTGATAGTGTAAACCCGCAAGCTATGTATCTTCATGTTAAGCATGGTATGTCAGATGCTGTGAATTGGTTTGATGGGGTAGAAACCTTAAAGCCAGGTCACTGGTTGAAATGGCATCCAAACTTGAGAAACGTTATACATCGCAGATGGTATTTTCCAACAAGTTTGCACTCATTCAATGAACAAGGAGATATTCGGGAATTGTTAGAGGAAAGTATCAAGAGAAGGATGCGAAGCGATGTCCCCATTGGGTTTGCTATGAGTGGAGGACTTGATAGTACCGCGATTGTTGCTTTGGCGTCCAAACACCTTGATCCGCATGAGCAAACACACTTTTTCTCTGTCATTTCAAAAGGTTCCAACCAAGATGAAAGTGAATGGCAAGAGAAAGTACTCAGTGCATTCCCAGGGCAACGACACACCATTGATGCGCAATCGATGGATACATCCGATTTAGAAAATTTGATTGTAAAAACCCGCAGGCCAGCGGTGGCATGGAATAATGTAGCGCATTTTCTATTGTGTAAACAAGTAAGAGATACGGGAGTTACCGTACTCTTCAACGGTCAAGGTGCTGATGAGATTTTTGGAGGATATCCAGACCATTTTGTTGAAGCTTGGAAGACAGAGAAAAATGATTTGCTCCCGCTCATGAAAGACTGGCCTATAGAAGTTTCAAAATTGAAGGGAGTGGCTTGGAAAAGGAATCTCAGAAAATCGATGTCACAAAATTGGAAGCATCGACTGGATCGTTATTTATGGGGTGATATTTTTCCTGTTGATGTGATTGAGCAAAATACCATTGAACTTCATCCGCCTGTTAAAAATTTAGCAGACCTTATGCTGGGTGAGTATTACGGTTCTACATACAATCAAAAGTTTTACGGTAGATTGTACCAAATGCTACTATGGGAAGATAGGAATGGTATGGCGTTTCAGTTGGAAAGTAGAAATCCTTTTGCCGACGATATACTTCTGCCTATGCATTTTCTTGGTAAAAAGTCATTAAAGGAATTGTCCGAAAATGGCAGGTCAAAAGGTTTGTTGCGAGAAGCTGTTAAGGACATTATTCCTAAACCAATTTACGAAAGAGCAGACAAGAAAGGTTTTACTGTACCCGAGAAAGCATTGATTCAAAAGCACGGCAAAGAATGGGAAGAGTGGTTGATGACCTCACAGTTAGATGAGATCATCAACAGAAGAACACGGGAACGTTGGGTTACCAAGTTTGATAAGTTATCGAATCGAGATTTACTTGCCTATTTTCGAGTATCTACTTTAGGAAGGTTCCTGATAGAACTGAAAGAAAATGATGGCAAATGATCATCCCCTGAAAGCGTATTTTTGGCAAATGGCAAAGGCCCTATTCGCCTTTGGTTGCGTGGTGCTCTACTCGCGATATCTAGGTCCAGAAGGAAGAGGACAGTTGAGTATTTATTTGCTTTATTTACAAGCTGTATTGATGATCAACGAAATGTTTGTGGGTTCTGCACAGGCTAATTGGTTTTCACAATATGGATTCAAGCAATTTATTCCTAGAATCATATTAGTATCTCTGTTGATTACGGGATCCGCTTTTTGCTTGGGAGTGTTCTTATTACCTATACAATCTATATTGATTTTACAATACCTCCTTTTGTGGGGATGGGTTTTGATCATACAGAATGTAGTAGCTAATTTCTGGCAAAGTCAAGGTTGGGTCATCAAGAAAAATCAGATACTACTTTTGTTTGAAGTGTTAAAAGCTATTGCATTGCTTTCATTGATATTGAGTATGGGCAATGAGGCTGATGACAGTATTGCAAGTTTGCTCAGGGTTTTAGTAATTGCCGGGGCGTTTTGGTCCATCGTATTTCTCGTTAAGATGCTTAGGGTTGGAGCTTTTAAGAAAACTCAACTACAAGATTCGGATATAAAGCACACTTGGGGTGAAGGTATTTGGGCTCAACTCGGACAATTTGTACTGTTTTTGATATACAGATTACCCCTTTACTTGGTTTCTGAATGGTTGGGTGACGCGCCTGCGGGTGTACTGTCAAATGCATTACTGGTAATCGATTCATTATGGATTTTTGCAAATTCATTAGGAGGAGTGTTACATGCGAGGATCATCAATAGCGATAATGAACCTTGGAATAAAAGACAACTAAACCGGTTTGTTTCTTGGAGTTTCTTGGGTACTACATTACTTGGGTTAATGGCCTGTTTGATCCCTGGGCTATTTTATGAAAAAATTTTCGGTTCAGGTTTTGGTGATATTGCAGCATATGTACGATGGATGATGCCCGGATATTTGGCTCTAGGATTTTTTGCTTGCATGGGTAATTTTTTACATGCAAAAAATCAATTTAAGTTACTTCTTAAAAATCATGTTTTGGGATTGATTGCGATGGTAATTGTAATTTTAACACTTAGTGCAAATGTCGAATCAATACAAATTAGTCAACTCTTATGGATCTATAATTTGGGTCTTATTGTAGTGGCCATTACGCATTTTTTTTACTTGAAAAAACAAGGTTTAACCTTTGCGGAATTATTTCGTAATATCATGTTAATCAATCGTTTGATTAGGAATAAGAAGTTGTAATAGATGACTTGGTGAACAACTTTTTGTACGGAACAAGAAAATAGTTTTTGTTAGATAGGGCATTGTTCTAAATTTGTCCTCTAATTAAACAGAGAAACATATTTTATGTCAACTCCATTGAACGGTGGGTCTCCCAATTACAACCCATTGGAAAGTATGAATCGGCGCTTTGATGCAGCCGTGGAAGTGTTAGGCTTAGACAAGCAATTTGCAAATGTTCTTCGTGTTCCAGATAAGGTGGTAATTGCAAATATCCCTGTTACGATGGACGATGGTACCATTAGTGTTTTTGAAGGTTACCGTGTGGTTCATAGTGACCATCTGGGTCCATCTAAAGGTGGAATTCGCTACAGTATGGATGTAAACTTGGACGAGGTTAAAGCACTAGCTGCCTGGATGACATGGAAATGCGCTATTGTGAATATTCCTTATGGTGGAGCAAAAGGCGGAATTAAATGTGATCCAAGGGCCATGAGCAAGGGGGAATTAGAACGCTTGACAAGGGCCTACACTGTGGCTATGAAGGAAGTTTTCGGACCGGAATCGGATATCCCAGCTCCAGATATGGGTACAGGTCCTCAAGAAATGGCTTGGATTGTTGACGAATACAGCAAAATAAAGGGTCAAAATTCTTGGGCGGTAGTAACGGGTAAGCCTATCGTATTGGGTGGCTCCTTAGGTAGGGTTGAAGCTACAGGTAGAGGTGTCATGGTAAGTACAAGAAGCGCTTTAGCAAAATTAGGAATCAAACCAACGGAGGCGACTTGTGTGATACAAGGTTTTGGTAATGTGGGTAGTAAAGCCGCTAAGCTCATCAATAGAATGGGTGTAAAGATTGTGGCGATCAGCGATATATCTGGAGGATATTACAATCCCGAAGGATTGGATATTGATGCCGCCATTGAGTACGTTGCAAATAGTAATACACATTCATTGGAAGGGTTCCCTAATGCACAAAAGGTAACGAATAGTGAGCTACTTGAATTGGAATGTACTGTTTTGGTTCCTGCCGCAATGGAAGATCAAATCACACCTGAAAATGCGAATCAAATTAAGGCGAAGCTTATAGTTGAAGGTGCCAATGGCCCAACTACGGCTGAGGCTGATGCTATATTAGAAGAAAAAGGCATTCTCGTTGTCCCCGATATTTTAGCTAACGCAGGTGGTGTTACGGTGTCTTACTTTGAGTGGGTACAGAACCGCTTGGGTTACTATTGGACTGAGGAGAGAGTAAATAGAAGAGCAGATAGAGCAATGAAAATCGCCTTTGATAATATCTACGCAGCGGCAGCGAAATATAAGATTCACATGCGTTTGGCCGCTTATGTGGTTGCGCTGGATAAAGTGTCAACTACACTGAAGCTTCGAGGTTCTTTTTAATACAATATGAAATTACATAGAGAAGGATTTAAGATTATTTTCATCACATTACTGGTGTTGACTTTAATCAATTTCCCTTTGGAGATGTTCTTCATGGGGGAGTGGTATACAGATACGGTACTTGTATTATCTGTTATTTTCTTTATTCTCATCGTTCAGTTTTTCCGCGATCCTCACAGAGAGACACCGGTCGGAGATGATTTAATCATAGCTCCTGCAGATGGTAAAGTGGTGGTTATTGAGGAAGTTGATGAGCCCGAGTATTTGAAAACCAAATGTCGGCAGATTAGTATCTTCATGTCACCGGTTAACGTACACGTGAATCGTTACCCGACATCGGGTAAGGTACTATACGAGAAATATCATCCGGGTAAATACCTCGTGGCTTGGCATCCTAAGAGTTCAACAGAAAACGAAAGAACTACTGTGGTTGTAGAGCATCCTAAAGGTCAGGTGTTGTTTAGGCAAATTGCGGGTGCATTGGCAAAGCGTATCGTGAATTATGCCAAAGTTGGTCACGTAGCAAAGGCTGGAGCAGAGTACGGTTTTATCAAATTTGGTTCGCGTATTGATATTTACCTCCCATTGGAATGTGAGATCAACGTTGAATTAAATCAAAAGACCGTTGGTGGAGAAACCGTAATTGCCCGTTGGTCTTAAATTTGAACTTATTATATATTATATTTGAATCATGAAGAAAATGTTATTTGTTGCTACCACTGCCTTATTTATGGTTGGTGGAGTGTTCGCACAAACTGCAACTAACTCATCAAAAGACGAGGCGAGTGTGGCTGTTGCACAAGAGGAAATGTCAGCGGCTGTAGTGGAGAAGAAGTGCGATAAGAAAGATGGAAAGAAATCTTGTTGCAAGGATAAAAAAGCAACGGCTAGTGCCGATGCTAAGAAATGTGACAAAGGTGCTAAAAAAGCCTGCTGCAAAGATAAAAAGCACGCGGCTGCGAAATCCTCCAAGAAGGAATGTAGCAAAGATGGTAAAAAAGATTGCTGCAAGAAGAAAACAGCTACTGCTGACACAAAGAAGTGTAATTCGAAAAAGAAGGATTGCTGCAAGAAAAAAGCTGAAACTAAGTCTTAAAAAATTCTAGTAATAAATATTTAAAGAGGCGTCTATTGGCGCCTCTTTTGTTTTTTATCTCATTAACTTTGTGACATGGCTGTCGATCGCTCCTTCCGAAGGATTGTTTTTACCTTAATGACCTTAGTTACCATTTCCGTTATTACCGTTGGCTTATATCTATATTTTAACTTTACAGCAAGGAGCACTCTTCCATTAATTGTACCTGAAGAAGTAGAGGAGTTTGCACATTTTCAAACAAAGAAAATGCGTGATGATGGGGGTATAAACCCTTCAGCGGAATATGTGACTTTACTTTCGGATTGGATTAGTTCTCAGTCCTATTTTGAGCATATAGATAAACCCTCTGAGCCAGGAATAGGGCTATTCTCGGATGTGGTTTATTTCCGTGCCAAAGAAGCCCAGTGTGTGGCATTAAGCCTGACTTCACCCGTAAGGTTTAGTTCCTTTTTAGACACATTAAAAGGCAAGGGTATGATTGGGAATACCATTGAGCAACCAACGTATAATTACATAAAAATCCCCAATTCACCATTGTACTTAGTCTATAAATACAAAGCCCTAGTACTGTTGAAGAGCTTGGCCGATTCGGCAGCGTTAGAAATTGACGCGATGGAAGGCTTGATGGAGTCCATCTTTGATCCAAATAAAAAGAGTTTTATTAAAAATCCTGCCATTCAAGCACTTTATGAAGCGAATTGTCAGTGGGTTTATGCATCTAAAAAATACGGTTGGGGTGGAATTTCTGCTGATGCTGGTAAATCAACACATTATCAAGTCCAACCTAATTCTAGTCAATTAAAAGAGTTGGATAACGAAGAACTGAATACCCAACAATGGATTGGAGCAGAAGTTCAAAACATTCACTGGTTTGATGCGTTGATAAAAAGAGTTTACGAATATTTAAAGAACGAAGAATATGGATGTTAACGAAGCCTTAGAAAAACGAATTCTCATTATTGATGGTGCGATGGGTACCATGATTCAGAAGCACAAACTGAATGAGGAGGATTATCGAGGGGAGCGATTTAAAAATTTCTCACATTCTCTTAAAGGGAATAATGATCTATTGGTTCTAACTCAGGCACATATTATCGAACAAATTCATGTAGACTTTTTGGAAGCCGGAGCAGATATCATAGAAACCAACACGTTTAATGCGAATTCGATTTCGATGTTAGATTATCATATGTCAGATTTAGTGGTTGAATTGAATACTCAGGCTGTTGAAGTAGCGAAAAAGGCGCGAAATCGATTTCAACAATTGGATGATCGCCCTATTTTCATCGCCGGTGCCATTGGCCCTACCAACAAAACCACAAGTCTTAGCCCAGATGTAAACAATCCAGGATTTCGAGAAGTGTCGTTCGACGATTTAGTGGAATGTTATGGGCAACAAGCACGGGCTCTAATTGATGCGGGTGCCGATCTTTTGTTGGTTGAAACAGTTTTTGATACTTTAAATTGTAAAGCTGCATTATTTGCGATCAATACCATCAAAGACGAGTTGAAGATTGATATTCCAGTGATGGTCAGTGGCACGATTACGGATGCTTCAGGTCGAACACTAAGTGGACAAACAACAGAGGCATTCTACAATAGTATTTCGCATGGTGATTTATTGAGTGTCGGTTTAAACTGTGCACTTGGGGTAGAGCAAATGAGGCAATATGTGGAGGAGTTATCGCGGGTTTCGTTGGTAAACGTCAGCTGTTACCCTAATGCTGGCCTTCCCAATGAGTTTGGAGAATACGATGATACACCAGAACATATGTCAGAGGTTATGGCCGATTGGGCAAAACAAGGGTGGGTAAATATTGTTGGAGGATGTTGTGGTACCACACCAGAACACATTCGAGCAATTGCAGATAAAATGAAGCAAATCTCACCAAGAGTTATTCCAGTTGAGGCGTAAGTGTCTGATTGACGCTTAGTTGTCAGTGAAAACTTCATAAAAAAAGTTACCTTTGCGTTTTAATTCAATGGAAGAAATTAAGACTGTAAACTTGTCCTCAACAACCTTTGATTTGTTTGCGGGACTCGAATCTACCGACCACGAACAGATTTTATTTTGTCAAGATAATGCAACAGGTTTAAAGGCCATTATTGCCATACATAATACTGTTTTGGGTCCCGGTTTAGGAGGAACGAGAATGTGGAGTTATGCCCATGAAAAAGACGCGATCAAAGACGTGTTGCGTCTGAGTCGTGGAATGACTTACAAAGCCTCTGTTGCTGGATTAAATCTAGGTGGAGCGAAGGCCGTTATTATCGGAGATCACAAAACACAAAAGTCTGAAGCTTTGATGCGAAAGTTTGGACGGTTTGTAGAGAATCTTAACGGTAAATATATCACAGCAGAAGACGTTGGAACTACCACGCGTGACATGGAGTATGTTGCTATGGAAACCGAAAACGTTGTTGGCTTACCGGAAATCATGGGTGGAGGTGGTGATCCATCTCCAGTTACTGCGTATGGAACTTACATGGGAATCAAAGCGTCTGCAAAAAAAGCGTACGGGAACGATTCGCTGAGTGGTAAATCAGTTGCGGTTATGGGAATAGGTAAAGTCGGGTGGCACTTATTGGAATACTTACACAAAGAAGGTGCTAAGTTGTATGTGGCTGACTTGAACCAAGATATATTACAACAAGCAACCAAGGAATTTGGAGCTATTGTTGTTTCATCTGAAGATATGATCACCTTGGATGTCGATATTTTTGCGCCTTGTGCGTTAGGTGGAATATTGAATGACCATACCATTCCTCAATTGAAATGCCAAATCATCGCTGGTGCTGCAAATAACCAGTTAGAGGATGAGACCATTCATGGCAACCAGATAAAGGATATGGGCATTGTATATGCCCCCGATTTTGTGATCAATTCTGGAGGTTTGATTAATGTTTACAGCGAGCATAACGGTTATGTTAGAGAAATCGCTATGAGCCAAACCGAAAAAATATACGATACGATCTTGCAAATAAATCATATGGCTGAGGATTTAGGTTTGAATAACCAATTAGCGGCAATTAAGCATGCTGAAAAAAGAATCCACGATATGAGATTGGTGCACAGCACTTACTAGGATTTTCCCTTCATATAAGCGTTTTGAAAAGTCCCTTATTTAGGGACTTTTCTATTATTTTCGTTGGGTGATTGCTCTACCCTCATTCTTAA
>VMCP01000224.1 GCA_008081305.1 Bacteroidota bacterium
ATCAAGTGGAATCAATATAAATGACACCATACAATGCTTCGCAGGTAATAGTTTTGTCTTTGATAACGTATTTCCTGGATTGGTAGCATTTACATGGGACCTTGGTGACGGAACGACTGCGAATACCAAAAGCACGACACATACATACGGAGCTCTGGGAACCTATATGATTATTCATGAGGCCGAGAGCGGGATTGGTTGTAAATCCAAAGATACCGTGTATGTTCACGTTAAGCCGAATGTGGATGCTAATTTCACAGGCCTTCCAACGGAAGTTTGTGAGGATGGGCCTTCCATAACACTAACGCCAACCAACATCAACGGTGTGTTTTCTTCTACCTCTGGCTCGTTTTCCGGGTTTGATTATTCACCAGGCCCTGCAGGTAGCCATACCGTAAAATATAAAGTAGACGATTCCTATTGCCCAGATTCTACAGAGCAAACGATAACCGTAAATCAAAAGCCATTGTTTTCCCTAGGTAGGGATACAACCATTTGTGATTTTGGGAATATTACACTCAACGTTTTAGCAACAGGAGTATTGACATGGGAAGACGGGACGTCCTCTAACCCGCGAATCATCAATACGGGTGGTAAATATTGGGCTACAGTCAATAATAACGGTTGCGAATGGACAGACACAATCAACGTTGATGAAGCGCTGACCCCACAAGCTTATTTACCATCAGATACCTTGATCTGTCGTGGTTCGATCCTTAGGCTTTTCCAAAATTGGCCCAATTCAACGATTTCCTGGAGTAATGGATCCATAGATACCGTAATTTACGTGACCGAACCTGGCAATTATTCGGTTACTGTAACCAATGCATGTGGCACTGCAACCGACGATGTAACATTACGAGTTTCAAACGGATTCTGTGATATTTTCCCACCTACGGCATTCACACCTAACGGTGATGCGAGAAACGAATATTTTGAGATAATTGGTAGAGACGTTGACCCTGTTTTGTTGCAAATTTTTAATCGCTGGGGTGAGATGATATTTGATAGTAATTCTGCGGGCGACTTCAAGTGGTACGGAGATGCAAATGGTGAGCCTTGTATGGAGGGGAATTACCCTTACATATATCGTTACGAGCAAAAAGTGGGTGACCGTGTTCGCAGAACCACATACAAGGGCTCTGTTTATCTCATGCGTTAATCAGACGTCGAAAAGTTTTTCCCTGATTCCTTTACGAACTTCCTAAATTTGCTGCAATGAATGAGCAGCTTTTAGAACAGGCCAAACAACTGGGTCTTCTTGAAGAAGAATACAAGCAGATTTGTGAGATATTAGGGCGTGAGCCGAACTTCACTGAGATTTCTATTTTCTCTGTAATGTGGAGCGAGCACTGTAGTTATAAAAACTCCATTGTTTGGTTGAAAACACTTCCCAAAGAGGGTTCTAAAATGTTGGCAGAAGCCGGTGAAGAAAACGCTGGTTTAGTGGATATCGGAGACGGTCTAGCTTGTTGCTTTAAAATAGAAAGTCATAATCACCCTAGCGCCATTGAGCCTTACCAAGGTGCAGCAACAGGTGTAGGGGGTATTAATAGAGATATATTTTCAATGGGTGCCCGTCCCATTGCACAATTAAATTCGCTTCGTTTTGGTAACATCGATTCAGAACGAACCAAATGGCTGGTAAAGGGTGTAGTTAAAGGCATCGGGGATTATGGGAACGCATTTGGTATTCCAACCGTGGGAGGTGAGGTTTATTTCGATGATTGTTACGAACAAAACATTCTAGTGAATGCCATGAGTGTGGGTATTGTAGATGTGGGTAAGAATATTTCAGCAGGGGCAGGTGAACCAGGAAATCCAGTATATATTTTTGGATCTGCGACAGGTAAAGATGGTATTCACGGAGCAGCTTTCGCATCGAAGGATATGTCAGAAGATAGCGTCAATGATTTGCCCTCTGTTCAAGTTGGAGACCCATTCTGGGAGAAACTTATACTAGAAGCGAGTATGGAATTGATGGATGCAGATGTGATTGTTGGAATGCAAGACATGGGTGCGGCTGGAATAACCTGTAGTACTAGTGAGATGAGTGCGAAAACCAATGTTGGTATGGACATCTATTTGGATAAAGTACCGATGCGCCAAGAAAACATGAAAGGTTGGGAACTTCTGCTATCTGAAAGCCAAGAGAGAATGTTGGTAGTGATTAAAAAAGGCAGGGAAGCAGATGCTGAAAAAATCTTAGAAAAATGGGATTTAACCTTTGCTAAAATTGGAGATGTTACGGACTCAAAAAGAGTGAGATATTTCATGAACGGTGAAATAGAAGCGGATATTCCTGCGGAGTCATTGGTTCTCGGCGGAGGAGCTCCTGTTTACCACAGAACATGGAAAGAGCCTTCCTACATGGAAAAAATTAAGGCATTTGATTTGACATCAGTGGCTGATATTAACCTCTCTGAGGCCCAAGGTATTTCACACCAGATGGTCAAGTTGCCCAATATTGCGAGTAAAAAATGGGTGTATGAGCAATACGATTCAATGGTCGGAACCGTCAATCAATCTACTAACAGGCCGAGTGACGCGTCTGTTGTGAAGGTTCGTGGTACTGAAAAAAGTCTTGCCTTGACCGTAGATTGTAGTAGCCGGTACATTTATGCTGATCCATTTGTTGGAACTCAAATTGCAGTGGCCGAAGCAGCCCGTAACATCCGTTGTTCAGGTGGTGTTCCAACAGCCATAACTAACTGTTTGAATTTTGGAAATCCATATAATGAAGAGGTTTATTTCCAATTTAAATCAGCTATTGAGGGCATGGGGGTGGCTTGTAAGCGTTTCGATACTCCGGTAACTGGTGGTAATGTGAGTTTCTATAACCAAAGTACTAACGGACAGGCGGTATATCCAACACCAGCAATTGGGATGGTGGGTATCATCGAGAAGCAAGATCAAATACTTTCTTTGAACTTTAAGAACGAAGGAGATGCCATCGTAATGTTGGGTAAGCACGTTAACGATATTGGCAGTTCGCAGTATGCAGCCAAGATAAAAGGTTTCGAGTATTCAAATTGTCCGTATTTTGATCTTGAGGAAGAGGCATCACTTCACGAATTATTGACGGAAGTAGCCGCAACAAATATATCATCAAGTGTGCATGACATTTCGGAAGGAGGATTGTTTATCTCCTGCCTTGAGAGTGCCATGTCTTCGGGATTAGGTTTTGATATTTGTACTCCGAAGGATAGCCGTTTGGATGCTGCATTGTTTGGAGAAGCGCAGGGAAGAGCAGTTGTTTCAGTAGATAATGCCAATGTATCTGAACTATTGAAACTAGCTGAGAAACACGGGGTTCCTGCTTTACATATGGGTACCGTTACTTCAGGACAGGTTATTGTAAATGGTGAGGAATGGGGTAGTCTTGAGGATTATAAGAATGCCTACGATACGTCAATCGGTGATAAAATCGAAGCGTAATTCCAGAGTAGCCCTAATATTCTAATTGCTTCATTTTTCGTATTTTTACGAATGTATGCGTGATGGATTTAGGTTTGTTTGCAAAAATTCGGTGGTGCTTCTATTGGCATTGTTCCCATTTTTGCAACTAGGGGCCCAGTCTCAAGAAGTCTCCGTTGGTGCTGGGGATACTATTGTACTAGGCAAACCCACGAGTCCAGAGGTTTATGCTTATATCGACATATTTAGGAAAACCAGATGGGATCCTAAGCCTCTTCCCAATGATGAATTTACCCAAAAATTTGGAACTTATGATTCGTCAACGGGAAATGGTTTTTTTAGATTCTTTTTCAGGGGGGATTTTGATGCGGCTGAATTACCAGCAAGCTTTGAGGGACGAAAATTACCCATTTTAGGTGTAGAGGTGATACCTGGTAAGTCTGAGGCAGATCTCGTGAATGTCATGTACTTAAAAACAGATGACCCAAACGAAATTATCATTGTTGAGTTTGATGATGCCATGCAGTTTGGAGAGTTAGGAACAGAAGTATTATTAAATGCAGCTAAACGGTAGTTTATGGTAGATAATAGTACCATCTTATCCCAGTTATCTCTTTTTGCCAAACTCAGTGAACTTCACGGACAAAACCCTTTTAAAATTCGAGCGTATTCCTCCGCCGCTTTTAATCTTAAGAAAATCAAAGACCCCTATGCATCATTGACTGATGAAGAGCTATTATCCATTCCCGGAGTGGGAAAAGGTGTTGTAGAAAGCATTCGGGAAATATCCACTAAGGATCATTGGTTTGATCTAGATGAGCTATTAAAAATCACTCCTTCAGGCGTGGTGGATATGCTCAGAATTAAAGGCCTGGGACCAAAAAAGGTGAAAACCATTTGGTCGGATCTCAAAATTGAAACTACGGGTGAATTACTAGATGCTTGCAGACAAAATAGACTGGTCGAAGTAAAAGGCTTCGGACTTAAAACGCAGGCTGATATAGCACGTTACATTGAATTTGCCATGTCAGCTGAGGGGAAGTGGCATTTCGCGAGAGTTTGGCAGCCCGCTACAGATTTTAAGGAGAACCTAAAATTGGCCTTTCCAGATGATAGGGTAGAATTTACAGGATCCTTTCGAAGGGCCTGTGAGGTCATAGAAAATGTAGAGATCATAACCGATGTGGATATTGATGAATTAATCGCCTTTTGTGATGATCAACAAATGCCCACGGATGCCATGGATGGTGAGATTTATTCTAAACTTTTAGGAGTGTATCCCTTAATTATTTACGCAACCAATGCCGAGGAGTTTGACCAATTCTGGTTTGAGACTACCTCGTCGCCCGCCCATTTAAAAAAGCTCAGTTATTCTCGATTAGAATCGTTTCATGGAGAAGAAGCGTTTTATAAATCGAAAGGTTATCCTTACATCATACCTGAGTTGAGAGAGGGTAGGAATGAATTGGATACAGACTTTACGAAGGAAGGCATTATAGAATATTGGCAATTGCAAGGCGTCTTGCACAATCACACCACTGCTAGTGATGGTTTGAGTTCACTCCGAGAAATGGCGGAGTATGCCAAAGACCAAAAGTATCAATATTTAGGTATTTGTGATCATTCACAAAGCGCAGCATATGCTGGAGGTTTAAAAGCAGAAGAACTCATCAAACAAGGCGAGGAGATAGATGCGCTGAATCGGGAATTAGCGCCATTTAAAATATTCAAAGGAGTAGAAAGTGATATACTATCCAATGGAGATCTCGATTATCCAGAAGAAATATTGAAGACTTTAGATTTCGTGGTGGCATCGGTACATTCGGGTCTTAAAATGGATGAGCAGAAAGCCAATCAAAGATTGATTAAAGCCATTGAAAACCCTTACACAACAATACTTGGTCACCCGACTGGCCGACTATTATTATTGCGTGAAGGATATCCTATGGACCATAAATACATCATCGACGCCTGTGCGACAAATAATGTTGTGATTGAATTAAACGCGCACCCATATCGATTGGACTTGGATTGGCGCTGGATTCCATACGCTCAAGAGAAAGGAGTTATGATTAGTATAAATCCAGATGCCCATGAAAAACAAGGGTATCATGACATGTACTTTGGAACCTTGGCTGCTAGAAAGGGAGGCTTGCTTCAGAAAAATACATTAAACGCCATGAGCCTTGAGGAATTTGAGTCATTTCTCTCAAAAAGCCGATCATGAAAAAGGTCTTGATCATCCGCTTTAGTTCTATCGGAGACATCATATTGTGCACGCCCGTGGTTCGCAGTATTAAGAAAAATAACCCTAATGCTGAAGTTTACTTCCTTACGAAGGAAGTGTATTGTAGTGTCCTAGACAAAAATCCATATATAGACAAAGTATTAAGATGGGAAGATCCACAAGACCGAGAAATACTCAGTCAACAGAAGTTTGATGCCGTCGTTGATTTACACCGGAATTTGAGAACATTCAGGGTTAGGTTGATGCATTGGATGACCCCTTTCTACGGATTTTCAAAGCAGAATCTTTATAAGTGGTTATTGGTTAACACCAAGAATCAAAAATTTGCTGTTGATCCCATCGTGAACCGTTACCATCGATTGGTGGATGACATGAATATTCCATGGGATGGTGATGAATTAGACTACTTTAATGTAAACGAAACTGAAATGGTTTCATCCTTGCCTGATCAATGTATTATTCTAGTTCTTGGAGGAACTTATTACACCAAGCGTATCCCTGAAGATTGGATACAGCAATTTTTGAAAGCGATAGACCAACAAGAAAGTATGGTTCTATTGGGTGGACCATCCGAAAAAGAGATGGGTGATAGATTACAGGCTAGCCATGCTCAAGTAATTAATAAAGCGGGATCTTTAAGCTTGGCAGAATCTGCCGCGGCCATAAGGAAAAGTCGAATAGTCATAACAGGAGATACGGGATTGGCACATATGGCGGCAGCCATAGGAAAACCCATTATTTGGCTATGGGGAAATACGGTTCCAGGATTTGGTATGACCTCGCCAACAAAGGCTGATATACCGATTATTTCCAAGGAAGTGGAAGGTCTGAATTGTAGACCATGTTCTAAGCTGGGTTTCGACCAATGTCCAAAGGGACATTTTAAGTGTATGTCGCACGTGGTAGATGAGGTGATTTTAGACTTAGAAAAATTAACATGAAGGCATTAGTTATAATGCGATTGAATATTTTTTTCTGTACTTTTGCGACCTTGATAAAACTCAATAGAGAAAAGAATTCTGATGAAAAGCAATAAATCCCTAGTAATTTTTTCTGTGATTTTGGCGTTAGCCTCACTTTTTCAATTGACTTTCACGTTCCAAGCGAGAAGTTTTGAGAAGGATGCGCAAGAGTATGCCGAGAAAAAAGTTAAGACATCTAAAGGAGCAAGTGAAAAAGACCTTTACCGCAGGTATATCGATAGCCTAGGTAACCAGGAGTACTACAATTTCCTTGGTATGGTAAATTACACTTACTACGAGTGTAAACAACGTGAGTTAAACCTAGGTCTTGACCTAAGAGGTGGTATGAACGTTATTCTTGAAGTGGAGAAGGATGCCATCATACGTGTATTAGCGAATGATTCAAAAGATGCCGATTTGAATAAGGCTCTGGAAATGGCGAACAAGGCGGTTAGAGACGAGGGTACAGAGTATGTGACAGCTTTTGTGAAGTCGTTCAAAGCCGTTGCTAAGGATCGTCGTTTAGCTGTTCTTTTCGTAAAAGGTAATAATTCTCAAATCCAAGCGAAGAGTGAAGACATTGAGGTGATTAAATATCTACAATCTAGTGTTTCAACCGCGGTATCTAATGTAAAATCAGTAGTTGAGAAGCGTATCAATCAAGCCAATGTAACTCAACCAATTGTACAAGAAGTAGATGGTGGAAGAATCAGTGTAGAACTTCCGGGTGTTGATAATCCACGTAGAATGGAAGACCTTGTAGAAAAAAGTGCTAAACTTGAATTCTATGAAGTAATTAGCGGTGGAGAAGGTGCCCGTTTGTTGAATTCCTTGATTAAAAATGTAGCCATCGTTGAAGATGATTCGACAGCGAATGACTCTATGGCACCAGTTGCCAAGCCATCTGCATTAAGTAAAATATTAAAGCCATTCGGAGACGGATCCGGTTCAGCCCTAGCCCTAGTGAGTGCTGCAGATAGAAACGTATTGGAATCAATGTTGGCTTCGGAAGAATACGAAACCATTTTGGGGTCCTCTGTGAAAGTTGCTTACAGTGCAAAGCCTTCACAATATGACGCGAACGGAACAGAAGTTCAAAACTCTAACGACTATTTGGTCTATTTCTTGAGAAAAGATAGAGAAGGTAACGCTGCTTTGGCGTCAGATGATGAAAATATCATCGAGGACGCACGTGAAAATACCAACCAAACGGGTCAAATTGAAGTAACCATGCAAATGACACCTGCCGCTGCGTCTAGATGGGCTCAGGTAACGGGTGCAAACGTAGGTAACTACATTGCGATTGTTCTAGATAACAGGGTGTATTCTGCTCCTGTTGTAAATCAGAAAATATCAGGAGGTAACTCTCAGATATCTGGAAACTTTGATATCCGCGAAGCACAAGATTTAGCGAATGTATTAAAAGCTGGTAAATTACCAGCTCCGGCTCGTATTGTTGCTAGTGAGGTAGTTGGACCTTCTTTAGGTCAAGCTTCGATTACTAGAGGTTTGAACTCACTCATGGTTGGTTTCCTATCCGTAGTGATCTTCATGATCTTGTATTACAACCGTGCAGGTTGGATTTCTGTGGTTGCTCTATTGGGTAACGTGTACTTGATTTTAGGAGTATTATCTAGCCTAGGTGCTGCATTAACGCTACCTGGTATTGCTGGTATCATCCTTACCGTGGGTATGGCCGTTGACGCGAACGTGTTGATTTACGAGCGTATTAAAGATGAACTTGCAGGTGGTAAAGGACTTCGTAGTGCGATAGAACTTGGATTCAAACATGCGTTAAGCGCGATCATTGACTCAAACATCACGACGCTTTTAGCCGGTATTATTTTGACATTCTCCGGTGCAGGTCCTGCATACGGGTTCGCCATAATCCTTGTAATTGGTATTTTTAGTTCAATGTTCACCGCCTTATTCATTACTCGCTGGTTGCTTGAGAACCGTGTGAAGAAAGGAAAAGATATAACCTTTGATACCTCTTGGAATAAAAACTTCTTAAAGAATAAGAGTTATGATTTTGTAAAGAATCGTAAGCGTTATTATGCATTCTCTGCCTTGTTTATCCTTGCGGGTGCGATTGCTTTCTTCATGAAAGGTGGTATCACAACCGGTATCGACTTCAAAGGTGGTACGGCCTTTATCATCCAATTGGATGACACCAAGAACTATGCTACAGAGGACATCAAAGAAGCACTAGATAACTCTCTTGAGGGATCTAGTAATGAGGTGAAATCTTTCGGTTCGGACGGACAGGTTAAGATCGTGACTACTTATTTGGTTGGAGATGATTCAAAAGATAAGAGAGATAGAGTAAGAGAGGATGTGTTGGCTGCACTGAAACCTTTTGAAATGACAACTCCAGAAGGTGCAGAGAGCCCTATACTACAATCAACGAGCGTGGGTGCTGCTATCGCAACAGAGACTAGAAATACTTCATCTATGTTGGTATTGTTGGCAATCGTTGGGATATTCCTTTATATCGTTGTCCGTTTCCGTAGTGTGGCTTATGGATTGGGAGCAACCGTTGCATTGATTCACGATATTGCATTTGTACTTTCAGCATTTGCTATACTTGACGGTTTGTTGCCATTTGCAACAGAATTTGATCAGCACTTTATTGCTGCCTTGTTAACATTACTTGGATACTCTATCAACGATACAGTAATTGTATTTGACCGAATTCGTGAGTTCCTCACTGGTCGCCGCACCGATAGAAACGATGTAACCATGATCAATAATGCGATTAACAGTACGTTAAGTCGTACGGTAGTTACCGCGGCAACGGTGTTCTTGGTATTGATCATATTGTTTGTATTTGGTGGAGACGCCTTGAAAGGATTCTCATTGGCCATGCTAATCGGTATCATTGCCGGTACTTACTCCTCAATATGTATTGCGACACCTGTGGTGGTTGACTTCACATCTAAAAAGAAACTAAACAAATAACTTAACCCCGAAATAACGAGGAAAGCGGGGTTTGTACCCCGCTTTTTTTATATCCGATATGAAAGAGATACAATCTAAACAACTATTGGCTGCTGCAACGGAATATGGTACGCCACTTTATGTATATCACGGTGAGAAAATCGAATCACAATATAATCGCTTGAAAGGGGCTTTTAAGGGTGTGAATGTGCACCTTCACTACGCCATGAAAGCCTTGAATAACATCAATATCCTGAAAATCATAAAAGGGCTTGGTTCAGGATTAGATGCAGTGTCCATCCAAGAGGTTAAACTTGGCTTAAGAGCTGGTTTTAAAGCCGAAGAAATCATGTATACCCCAAACTGTGTGAGCTTTGATGAAATCAAGGAGGCCGTTGAAATGGGAGTGATGATTAACATCGATAATATTTCCATTTTAGATAGATTTGGTCACGAATTTGGTGGTGATGTGCCTTGTTGCATCCGTCTTAATCCCCACATCATGGCGGGAGGTAATTCCAATATCTCTGTTGGGCATATTGACTCTAAGTTTGGTATCTCAATTTATCAGTTGAGACACGTCCAACGAGTAGTAGAAACACACAAAATGAAGATTAACGGTCTTCATATGCACACGGGTAGTGATATTTTAGATGCCGATGTATTTTTGAGAGGTGCGGAGCTTCTATTTGATGCGGCTCATCAATTCCCTGATTTGGAATTCATGGACTTCGGTTCTGGTTTCAAAGTAGGTTATAAAGAGGGTGATATCGTTACTGATATAGAGGCAATAGGATCGAAAATATCCAAAGCATTTACAGCGTTTTGTTCTTCCTATGGCAGAGAGTTAGAATTGTGGTTTGAACCCGGTAAATTTATCGTTTCAGAAGCCGGTTCCTTATTGGTTGAAGTCAATGTAGTTAAAACCACTACTTCGACTGTTTTTGCGGGTGTGAATAGCGGACAAAACCACCTTATTCGACCTATGTTCTACGATGCTTATCACCACATAGAAAACATATCCAATCCGAAGGGGACACCACGCTTATACAGCGTGGTTGGATATATCTGCGAAACAGATACCTTAGGTTATGATCGCCAAATTGCTGAAATCCGGGAAGGAGATATCCTCAGGATAAAAAATGCTGGTGCTTATGCTTTTAGTATGAGCAATAACTACAATGCACGTTTAAGACCAGCCGAAGCCTTGTTGTATAATGGAGAATTGAATCTTATCAGGCGTCAAGAGACACTAGAGGATTTAACACGAAACGAAATAGAAATTCTCTAATCTGTTTTACGAATTCGAATTACGGTCCTAAACCCAATGGCTGCAGACTTGTAGTCGCCTCTTCGTAGTTGAACGGCTGATGGATCGAGGTAATGAAATTCATCTAACCAAGACCCTCCCTTT
>VMCP01000034.1 GCA_008081305.1 Bacteroidota bacterium
TTTCTGATTAATTGGGATATCTGTCGTTTTGCTCGCGAGCAAGGGTTCTTTTATGTTGGTAGAGGAAGCGGTGCCAATAGCGTTGTAGCCTATTGCCTGCGAATAACCGATGTCGACCCCATTGATTTAGACCTTTACTTTGAACGTTTCATTAATCCTTTTCGCAGCAGTCCGCCCGATTTTGACCTTGATTTTTCTTGGCAAGACAGGGATACGGTTACCCAATATATTTTAAATAAATACGGACCCAATCATGCCGCATTATTGGCAACCTACAATACCTTTCAAAACAATGCTGTGGTGCGAGAATTAGGTAAAGTATATGGCTTACCTAAAGCAGAGATTGATGCATTGCTCGAAAGACCTAGTTACTATTCCCCTAAAAACTACCAACAGTACAGTACGTCCAAAGACGATGTATACAGCACGCCAGGCATTGGACAGCGCACACGGCATAGAACTCTCGGATCCGATACAGCTGTAGAAGAATACGAAGCAGAAGACAAAGAACTACTTTATGTTAAGCTACTAAAACACGCTCAAAAAATTCACGATTTACCCAACTACAGGAGCTTACATGTCGGAGGGATTTTAATCTCTGAACAGAGTATCTACCATTACTCGGCGCTTGATTTACCACCCAAGGGATTTCCGTCGGTGCAATTCAGTATGCTAGAAGCGGAGGATCTCGGCTTGGCAAAGTTCGACATCCTAAGCCAACGTGGCTTAGGACATATCAAGGATGCCGTTATTTACGTAAAGCAAAATCAAAAGAAAGACGTTGACCCTCACCAAATTCAGACCTTTAAGAACGATCCACGTATTGCAAAAATGATTGCAAGAGGCAATACCATGGGTTGCTTCTATGTGGAAAGTCCCGCTATGAGACAATTGCTAAGAAAGTTGAGGTGCAAAGATTATCTCACCCTGGTTGCTGCTTCTAGTGTGATTCGTCCTGGTGTAGCGAGAAGCGGTATGATGCGAACCTTTATTGAGCGACATATAGACCCTAAAAAACGCACCGAAGCACATCCTACGATGGAGAAAATCATGCCTGAAACTTACGGAATCATGGTTTATCAGGAAGACGTGATTCGCGTGGCGCATGAATTTGCTGGACTTGGCTTAGCCGAGAGCGACATCCTCCGCAGAGGTATGAGCGGTAAGTTTCGCAGCCGTAAGGAATTTGAAAAAGTAAAGCAGCAATTCTTTCAGCAAGCAAAGGAAAAAAAACATACCGTTAAACTCATTGAGGAAGTATGGCATCAAATTGAGAGTTTTGCCGGTTATAGCTTCGCTAAAGGACACAGTGCCAGCTACGCAGTAGAAAGTTATCAAAGCTTGCATTTAAAAGCCTATTACCCCCTTGAGTTTTACACGGCTGTAATCAATAATTTTGGTGGGTTTTACAAAACAGAATTCTATGTTCATGCCGCAAAGATGTGTGGGGCTGATGTACAGGCTCCCTGTATTAATAACAGTCGACACCTAACTCATATTGAAGGAACTACTTTATGGCTTGGACTGGGACTAGTTCAAAGCTTAGAAAGCACCCTGATTTCAAGCATTGTCAAGGAACAAAGTCAGGAGCCTTTTAAAGATCTCTACGACTTTAAATCCCGTTGTGAACCTGGTATTGAGCAGATCAAAATACTCATTAGCATAGGCGCATTTCGTTTTATACCCAAAACGCGCAAGGCCCTATTTTGGGAAGCCCACGCCCTGTATGCAGAAAAGAAAAAACAAATCGTAACGCCTAAGCTTTTTGAAGAACAGCCCGGTGAGGTCAAACTACCCAGCTTAGAAGATAGCTGGCTAGAGATTGCCATCGATCAACGGGAACTGATTGGCTTTACCTTGTACGATGCCTTCCAACTGATTCAACCCGATCACATTCCGATTTCCAATGTTCGGAGCCAACATTTACCATCGCTAATGGGAAAATCCGTTTACTTAGAAGGCCGATTGGTTACGGTTAAACCTACCCGCACAACGGGAGGTAAAGAAATGAACTTTGGCACTTGGCTTGATCGCGATGGCTATTTTTTTGATTCTGTACACTTCCCTCCTGTAGTATCTCGTTACCCATTTAAAGGGCGAGGCATATATCGTCTTTGGGGAACAGTTGTGGAAGACTTTGGTGTGGTTGCCGTAGAAGTTGCTAAGATGGAAAAACTTCCTCTATTGCCAGATCCCCGCAGCTTGTAATCAAACAAACTGTTAAGAAATAGTTAGAAAATCAGAGGTGAACGCACTCGTTTTTTTCGTTTTTTTGTTTTGTTCATGCGGATTGTCCCCAACTCAAACTTAGCCTATATCAAAAAACTATTTATCCTATTTGTGCTCCTCAGTTTATCGCTGGAGGGATTCGCACAATACCCATATCCCACCAAAGAAAAACAGGAAGAATGGGCGGAAGAAGTATTAAATACGATGTCTTTCGAAGACATGTTAGCCCAAATGTTAATGGTACCGGCATGGACGAAAAATGAGTCCCTAAGTGACGAGGTCATTGATGCAGTTGAAAAACACCATGTGGGTGGCGTAATATTCTTTCAAGGCACGGCGCAAACGCATGCACAAGCCATTCAATACTTACAGCAAACGGCTAAAACCCCATTGCTCATTGGAATGGATGCGGAATGGGGAGCTGCCATGCGACTCGACCATCTGCATAAATTCCCTTACCCCTTGACCATCGGAGCATCTCAAGATGCCAACCTTGCGTATGAAATAGGAAGAGCGCAAGGAAAGCAACTGAAGAGATTGGGAGTACACATCAATTTTGCCCCCGTGGTTGATCTGAATATCAATCCAAATAATCCAATTATCGGTTTCAGAAGTTTTGGAGATCAGGCCGATCAAGTGGGAAAATTAGCATCTGCATTCAATAGCGGATTAGAGCATGAAGGCGTTTGGGGCTGTGCCAAACACTTCCCGGGGCATGGAAATACCAATGCGGATTCACACAAGGAATTACCCTTGGTGAACCACAACAAAAGTTCCCTTAAAAAAGAATTAAAACCGTTCGACATTTTGATAGAACATGGGGTTAAGAGCGTTATGGTTGCTCACTTAAGAATCCCGTATTTAGATAACCGGCCAAATATGCCCTCTTCATTATCTCCCAAAATAGTCTCCAAACTGTTACGAAAAGATTTAGGGTTTAACGGACTCATTATCACGGATGCCATGAATATGAAAGGTATCAGTGCCCATTATAAAAACGATGAAGCGGTCAGAATGGCCATTAATGCCGGAAACGATATTCTATGTTTCGTAGATGATATTCCGAGTATCATGTCTTCATGCAGAACTTGGTTAGAATCCGGCTGGGTGGATAGCATCACGGTTCGTAAAGCAGCAAAGCGCATTCTTGAAAGCAAATTCGCCTTGGGTTTAAAAAGAACTCCACACAATGTCGTTCAATTAAAGCAGCTATTAGAAAAGGACTACAACGATTTCCTTGGGATATCTGATAAGAACATCAATAAAGAAGACGCGGCCATTGATATTGCTTCCAAAAGTTTATGCTTACTCGGTAAGCATAACTTACCCTGGGCTACCCATACCCACGATTCATTGTGGCTGATTGCCTTTGGTGGTCGCACCTCGGAGGACATCCTAGGAAAACTCAATTTTTACCACCACACGGAGATTGTTTGGGCCCACCAATTTCAATCTACGGATGAATTACACGCGTTTGTCAAACAGAAAAAAGGACCCAAATTGGTGTTCAATGGAGCTCAAAAAATGTGGAGCAACAATCCCCGTGAACTCCCTAAAAATCTCAAAATCTTTCTGGAATCAATGAAGGAACCTAAAGATATGGTCTTTCTACACACTGGTAATATTTATGCACTTCAAGGCTTACGAACAGCTGTCCCTGTATTACTTGGAATGGAAACAGGGGTGGAATACCAAAAAGCAGCCATCGACGCGCTGTTTGGACAACGATCAATACCCGGGAAACTACCGGTAGATATTGACGAATACTGGACGAAAGACAAATCTAAAAACCTAATTTCTTATGCCTACCAAGCAAATGAATCAAACCCTCAGCCCAATGATTTTCTATGTAATGAATACAAGTCGTTGAGTGGCATCATGGACTCAATCGTCTTGAATCGTGCTTCACAGACGGCTCAATTACTTGTTCTTAAAAACGGATCTAAAGTCTATAATATTTCGAGGGGAAAGGATCCCATTGGAAATAAAATCAACGAGCACAGCATTTACGATATCGCGAGTATCACAAAATTAGCTGCAACAACCGTGGCACTTATGAAATGCACGGAGGATTTTAGATTGGATCTAAGCAAACCAATATCGACCTATTGGAAAGAAGCTGAGTCGTATCCATGGTCAAACACTCCCATTTATCGATTCCTCATACACCGATCAGGTCTACCACCCTATTTACCTCTAAAAAGTATCCTTTCCAAACATCCATTATTCAGTATCCATAGGGATTCAATGGACTTCTCTAAAGGTATGATAGATATGGGAGATTCGCTTGATTTGCCCTCGGCTGTCAAGGATTCTGTTTGGTACTGGATTTGCCATACTGAACCCAAATCAGTTCAACGACGTAAGCCTTACCCATACGTGTATTCTGATCTAAATGCCATAATTCTTGCGCGCTTTGTCGAGCATTTAACAAAGGAATCGTTAAGCTCTTTTTGTGATAAAAACTTTTACCGTCCTCTAGGGATGCATCGAACCGGATTTCTACCTAAACGGCGACAGCTTGAGAAATGGACCTTACCGACTCAAATCGATTCGTTATGGCCAAGGGGGAAAATCCAAGCCACAGTGCACGATCCCACGTCAGCATTAATGGGAGGAATTGCGGGTAATGCGGGTTTATTTTCTACGGCACATGATTTAGCCAATTTGATGCAGATGATCTGCAACGGCGGAAAACTCAATGGAAAGAGATACTTCAATAAAAGCACGGTAGATTTATTTACACAGGTATGGGCATACGATGAAAACCACCGCGGGCTTGGCTTTGATAAACCCAATGGATTTCCCAATCAACTGAAGCACAAGGAATACAAAGGGAGTAATCTTTTTGATTATGCCCCGTTAAGCATTTTTGGCCACTCGGGTTTCACCGGAACATGGGCATGGGCTGACCCCAAGGAAGACTTGGTATTCATCTTCCTCTCTAACCGCACCTACCCGAACGATCGTCGTAACTCATTGGCTAAGAAAGGTTACCGTGGTTTATTGATGGAAATCGTCTATCGTTCGTTAAGAAGCAAACCATTACAGAATTAAAATGGAATTTGGGCATTCTTTTGCCTATCTTTGCGAGTTCCATGAAAAGCGCGCGCCTGTTAGGTTTTATATTGATTTTCATTGGTTTGAACTCTTGTGGTGAATTCCAAAAAATATACAAGAGCAAAAGTCGAGAATTGAAGTACAATAAAGCAATGCAATTGTACCAAGAGAAAGACTATGCGCGTTCCGTTCAATTGTTGGAACAGTTACGCGACATGTACCGAAACCGAGATAGCCTCGAAAATGTGTATTATCACATGTCCATGTGCTATTACGAGCTCAAGGATTACAGCTATGCGAGTTTATTCTTCAAAGATTACACAGAAAATTTCACCCAGAGCGATCGTGTCATTGAGTGTGCGTACATGGCGTTATATTGTGATTTCTTGGATATCGGGCCGAATGACTTAGACCAAAGTCGTACGAAGGATGTGATTGGTGCGCTCCAGCTTTTTACTAATTATTATCCTGATTCAGAGTATACCGATAAATGCAATAATCATATTGATGCATTGAGAGAAAAGCTCCAAGAAAAGGAGTACGCAATGGTGATTCAGTACTACCGAATGGGCGAATACCGAGCTGCGGTGACGAGTGCTAGAAACGCCGTTAAAATGTACCCAGATATTGACGCACGTGAAGAGCTAGATTGGATTACGGTTGACGCACAATATCAATTTGCAAAAAATAGCATCAGATCCAAGAAATTGGAAAGATTAGAGGAAGTACTTCAAAATATCGAAGATTACGTTTACAATCATAACAAAGAAAGCGATCACTTTGAGCAAGTGATGGAAATAAAAAATAAAGTAACAAAAACCATTAAAGAAATAAAACGTATTTCATGAATACCAAAGACCATACTCAAGCTAAAACTAGAGATTTGAAATCTCTAGAAGGTGAAACCAACAACGTTTATTTGTCGGCTATCATTATCGCCAAGCGTGCGAACCAAATCATGGAAAAGCAAAAAGAGGAAATCAAGAATCGTCTTGAGCCTTTTGCAATGGACAGCGACAATCTTGAAGAAGTTCAAGAAAACCGCGAGCAAATTGAAATCTCCATGATGTACGAGCGTATGCCAAAGCCTACGCTTCAAGCAACCGAGGAATTCAGTGAAGGCAAGACTTATTGGAGAATTCCTGAGTCTTCCGACAATGCTTAATAAGCGCAAGATATTATTGGGTGTCACTGGCGGTATTGCCGCATATAAGACACCAGAATTGGTACGGCTTTTAAGAAAAGCAGGTGCTGAGGTACAGGTTATTTGTACGCCTTCCGCCCTGCAATTCGTCACATTACACACCTTAACCGTAGTTTCAGAGAGACCTGCACTGGTAGACTTCTTTGACGAAGAGTCAGGCAACTGGAATCACCATGTTGAAATGGGCCTTTGGGCCGATGCCATGGTTATCGCTCCTTGTGGATCAAACACCCTAGGGAAGATGGCGCAAGGTTTATGCGATAATTTATTACTCACCACGTTTTTATCTGCTCGATGCCCGGTATGGGTAGCACCTGCTATGGATTTAGACATGTACAAGCAATCAGCCGTTAGAGAGAACTTAACACTGTTAGAATCAAGAGACGTGCGTGTCATAGATGCGGAGGAAGGCCCATTGGCCAGTGGACTCGAGGGAAAAGGACGAATGGCCGAACCTGAAAACATTGTTACCGTACTTTCTGAGTTCTTCAACCCTCCCTATTCTCAGTGGAATAATAAGAAAGTATTAGTTACCGCCGGGCCCACCTACGAGCACATTGATCCGGTGCGCTTTATCGGCAATCACAGCACGGGAGCCATGGGTATTGAAATTGCCGAAAGGCTCGAAGAACTAGGTGCGTCTGTTCATTTGGTTCTAGGTCCTACACACCTTTCTCCTAACGAGAGAATAGAAGTGAGTAAAGTAACCACCGCCGAAGAAATGTTTGAAGTTTGTAAACGACATTTTCCCAATTATGACGGAGGAATTTTCTCTGCAGCCGTTGCCGATTACAAACCAAAGAATGCTTCTAATCAGAAGATCAAGAAAACGGAATCAGACTTAAACATCGACTTGGTCCCAAACAAGGATATTTTAAGAGAACTATCACTATCCAAACGCGACAATCAATTCACGGTAGGATTTGCACTAGAAACCGAAGATGCCGAAGGCAATGCTCTCAAAAAATTAAAAAATAAAAATTTAGATGCTATCGTTCTAAATACAGTCGGCGAGACCACCGGTTTTAAATCTGCCACCAATAAAGTAAAGATTTTTGACAAAAAAGGCCGTCGTTTTGATTCAGAATTAAAAAGTAAAACCGAAATTGCTTTTGATATAATTCAAACCTTGGATGAGTGGGGAATTCCTAAATAAAACTAAGAAAATCATTGGCCTATTCGGCCTTTTCGTTCTAACAATCGGTCATGCTTTTGCACAAGAAGTAAATGCCACTGTACAAGTTGTGGCGCCAAGAGTACAACTCTCTAATAAAGAGATATTAAATACACTACAGAACAGCATTCAGCAGTTCATCAATAACCGCAAATGGACCGAAGAGAAAATTGCGATCGAAGAAAAGGTAAATTTCAGCCTCTTCATCAACATCAACGCCATTAACAACGATCAATTTGAGGGTACAGCTCAACTTCAAGTCACACGCCCTGTTTACAATTCTTCCTATAAAACCACGGTCATGCAGTTCAATGACGAGGATATCAGTTTTGCCTACCGTGAGTTTGAAAATCTCGACTATCAGGAGAACATGAACATGAATGACTTAACCACCCTTTTGGCCTATTACGTTTATATTGCCATGGGGGTAGAATTTGATAGCTTTGGGGAACTAGGTGGCAACCCATTTTTCAGCAAAGCCCAAGCCATCGTGAATATCATGACCAATAAACCCGGTTGGAATCAGGGAGATGGTCGTGGATTTAGAAATCGATTTTACCTTGCCGATAATTTTAATAGTCCGAGGTTTAAGGATTTTAGAAAACTCAACTACCAATATCACCGAGAAGGAATAGATCAATTTCATGAAGATCCTTTAGCGGCTAGAGAACAAATTACCTCCTCTCTAAAACTTATTGCGGAAACATCGCAATCCAATCGAAACAGCTTACTACAAAAATTGTTCTTTACTACAAAGTGGCCAGAGTTAGTGGAAATTTACAAAGGAGCGACAACGGCAGAGAAAACGATCATTGTCCGACTTCTTAACGAATTAGATCCAACCAACGCACAGCGATACGAAAAAATAAAGTCATGATTGTAAGAACTGAAACCATTGATGAACGCATCAGGGCCCATATGGACCGCATGCAGCCAGATAAGATTGTAGTTGTTGTGTCACACACTTCGGAAAAGCTTTGCCTACCGAAGCTTGAGATTCATAAGAAACTGGACAACATCATTTACATCGTACCTGATGGCGATAGAGCCAAGTCATTAACATACTGTGAAGATTTCTGGGAAACCATGTTACGTGAAAATGTTACAAGGAGATCTCTGGTTTTGGCCGTGGGTGGTGGAGCTGTTTTGGACTTTACCGGATTTTGTGCCTCTACATTCATGAGAGGGATCCCCTTTATTTATGTTCCTACTACCCTATTATCCATGGTGGACGGTTCACAAGGCGGAAAAACAGGCATCAATCTATACGGTACAAAAAATATCATCGGAACCTTCACAGAACCGCTGGCAGTTATGCGAAATATAGATTTTCTTCCCACCTTAGATTCTAAGCAAATCCACTCAGGTTGGGCCGAGATCATAAAACATGCCATCTTAGAAGGCAAATATTTATACCACATTGTACAGAATGGTATTCCTGACCTTAGCGATACCGAAACTTGGATGGATATCATTCGAAAGAATATCATTTTAAAATCGTCTATCGTTGAAGAAGATTTCCGGGAAGCTCATAAAAGAAAATTACTGAACCTAGGTCACACTATTGGACATGGAATTGAGGCATTGAGGTTTGAAGACGAAGATGTTACTCATGGTTTATGCATAGCGAACGGCCTTTACTGGGAGACATTATTAGCTGAAGAACTAGGCGTTTGCAACTCAAAAACAACCCAAAACGTTAGCGCCTTGGTTTATCCATTGTTCTTCAAGATTCAATGGTCAAAATCGGAAGTACAACCCATGCTTCAGTTGCTACTTCACGATAAAAAGAATCATGAAGGCAAAATCCAATTCTCCTTCACAAAAGAAATTGGGAATTGTACCTACGACTACGAAGTATCTCCAGAAAGATTATTGGAATTCCTGGAGAAACACGCCATTGCGGATCAAGTGAATGAGGATTAACTACCATTCAACGAATAAATTAGACGGTACGAGTATTCAACTCCCACTTTCGAAAAGTCTCTCGCACCGGCTTTTCATGTTGAATGCATTACATGATTTCCCTGTCGCTATCCCAGCACTCTCTCAATCTAGAGATACTACATTATTCACTCAGTGTTTGAAGAGCGCCACAGATTATTTTAATTTCCTGGATGCGGGCACGCCTGCGCGCTTCGCTTTGGCCTATTTTGCAGCGAAAAACAGAAGCATTACACTTGACGGAAATGAGAGTTTAAGGCGACGATCTATCGCACCTCTGGTAGATGCCCTCTCTATGAAAGGAGCCAAATTTGAATACCTCAATGAAGATGGGTTCTTTCCAGTGAAAATCATCCGAGGTGTAAATAAAAACCATCCCTTATTTGAAGCTCCGTGGACCGTGGATTCCAATGAAAGTAGTCAGTATGCTTCTGCCCTCATGTTGATCTCATCTTTGGAAGGCTTTCCTCAAGAAATAAAGGTAAATGGATTAGATCACAGCTGGTCATATATTCAAATGACACAGCAAATTTTAATGCGTTGGGGCATCCATTGTAGCCTTCAAGAGGGTCATATCCGCATAGATAATAACAATATACTCCCCCCACAAACTATCGAAATTGAGGCGGACTGGAGTTCTTCTGCTTTTTTTTATTTGGTTTCTTTAATTTCAAATCAAAACTTGAAGTTTTCAGGACTTCAAGAATTAAGCAATCAAGGAGATGCCATTGTAACAGAATGGTTTGAAGGGTTAGGAGTAAAAACCTTAAACCATACAAATCACACATCTATCAGCAAAAGCAGCATAACGATATCTAACCATGCGGAATTTGATGCTTCTGAATTTCCAGATTTAGTCCCTGTTTTGATATCCACGCTGGTTTATCTAAAAATAGAGGCCACCATTTACGGCATTGAAAACCTCAGGAAAAAAGAAAGTAACCGAATAGAAAGCATCAACGCTAACATTAATCAGTTGTCGGCACAGCTTATTGACAATCAAGACGGCTCGTTTCAGTTAAGGATTGATCGCGAAACAGCCCTTTCAAATAATTTTAATATTCAGACGTATTCAGATCATCGGATAGCCATGGCCTTCGCGCCATGGGCTTGTCAAATTCCCAGTGTATACATCGA
>VMCP01000235.1 GCA_008081305.1 Bacteroidota bacterium
GAGTACACTTTTTCAAACCAATGAAGAAAATGTGGTGGGAATACGCGCAAAAATGCAAACTCAAATCAATCCAAAAACAGGCGAACCTCTTTACGGCATTGCGTATGCCATTAGCCTTATCTTGTTTTATGCTTTTGCCCTACAATGCGTAAGCACCATGGCTGTTTTAAAGAAAGAAACGGGTACTTGGAAATACTCCATTAATTTGTTCATGCTCTACGGTTTCATTGCCTATGTGAGCGCTTACATTGCGTATCAATTGCTCACTTGACGAGCCTCGATTTGTCTAAGGAATCCACGGTATTCTTGTACATTCAAAACATAATTGCTTAAAAGTCGTTAATTCATTAATTTTGCACGGCTAAATACGTCCGTTTTAGAAAGCATATATGAGGCAGTTAAAAATATCAAAACAGTTTACCAACCGCGAAAACAAGTCACTTGATAAGTACTTGAACGAAATTTCAAAAGTATCCATGATTGATGCTCAAGAGGAAGTACAACTTGCTCAACGTATCAGAGAAGGAGATCAAGCGGCTTTGGAGAAATTGGTTAATGCCAATCTACGTTTTGTGGTTTCTGTTTCAAAGCAATATCAAAATCAAGGTCTTACCCTCGGAGATTTAATCAACGAAGGAAATATGGGACTTATCAAAGCCGCAAGACGTTTTGATGAAACCCGTGGATTTAAATTCATTTCATATGCTGTATGGTGGATTCGTCAATCAATCCTACAAGCATTGGCCGATCAAAGCCGTATTGTACGTTTACCCTTAAACAAGGTGGGTAGTTTAGGTCGTATTACTCAAGCCGCTGCTCGCTTAGAGCAGGAATTCGAACGCGAGCCCACACCACAGGAAATAGCAGATTCATTAGAAATCTCCTTAACAGAAGTGGAAAACGCGCTGAGAAGTAGTGGCCGTCATTTGAGTATCGATGCGCCATTAGCAGAAGGTGAAGACAATACCCTTCTTGGTGTGTTAGACAACAACGACGAGCCCAATCCGGATATGCCATTGTTGAATGAATCATTACAAAACGAAATCAATCGTGTCATCTCTACCCTTAGCGATAAGGAAAGAGATGTATTGAAATACTACTTTGGGTTGGATGGCAACCCTGCTCACACATTAGAAGACATTTCTGATAAAGTAGGACTTACCCGCGAACGTGTGCGTCAAATCAAAGAGAAAGCTCTTCGCCGTTTACGTAAATCAAGCAAAAGCAAAATCTTGAAAACATATTTAGGTTAAATGAACCTTTAAACACAAAAAAGGCGATGCAATGCATCGCCTTTTTTATTGTAAGCATAACTACGGCCGTTCCACTAAGACCGTACCCTTGTATACGTAAAGCTTGTTATCTACGTATCGGAACGACATCTGATAAGCGTACATTCCAGGCATGATGGGTTCACCATTCGGATCTAACCCGGTCCAACGATTCTCTGGATCTTCGGTTTCAAATACTTTATTCCCCCAACGATCATAAATTCTAAGACGATACTTCTCTAATCCGAAGGTCACATTGGGACCAAAATCGTCGTTTAAACCATCTATATTAGGCGTGAATACATTCGGGATCCACATCAATAATTCTGGTTTCAAGAAAATAGTTTGCGAAGAACTATCTCTACACCCGTTCGCTGTGGAGGCTTGTAAGGTGACACCAAAATCACCCGTGGCACTAAAGGTTTTGAATACAGGCGCAAGACCCACATCGTTTTGACCATCTTCGAACAACCAAAGTAATTGATCGGCTCCAGTACCTGTGTAGGCAAACTTCCAATCCGTTTCTAATCCTCTAGATAATAAGTACTCCGAATCAAATGAAGCAGTAGGTTTCGTGAAAATACTCACGGGAAAATCATTTGCTTTCCCTACACAACCAAAACTTGAGGTAACCGTTAATTGAACTGTATAATCACCCGCTTGCGTATAGGTAAAGTTTGGGTTTGGCTGGCTTGAAACGCCGCCATTACCAAAACTCCATGCATATGATGCCGTACCATTGTTCAGTACCAAGTTGTGTCCCCATTGAAGAGATTCTCCTTGACAGTGATTTCTTCCAACGATGCTCACTTGAGGAGTTTCTGCTACATAAATTTTATCGGAATATGAATTTTGGCAATTATTATCATTGATTGCTGTTAGTATCACATCATGCCAGCCTGTATCTGCTAAGATCTGATTTGGAATATCTTTGCCTGTGTAAGATGTAGGAGACTTCCCAAAAATTGCCCATTGGTAATTCGTGTTCGCATTTCCGTTTTCGTTGGTCACATTATTGAAAACAAAACTATTCCCATCCAAACATTGGGTTTTGGTATTTATGGAAAAACTCGTTGTTGGAACAGAGAATACCTCCAATGGCTTTGAAATAGAATCTTTACACCCTTGATCTGACGTAACAATCAACTTCACCATCTTCATTCCTGGAGTGGTATAATCCTTACCTAACACATCATCTGATGACAACACATTGCCATCACCTAAATCCCACTGAGATGTAAACGACCCCGTATAATTGGTTTGATTGATCAGATTGAACTTCTGAGAGTATAAACAAGCCGTATCCTTATTAGATGTAAAATCTACGTTAGGACTACTCACCACAAATGCCTTGGTTACGGCAGAATCTTCACAACCTTTATCTGTCTTGATAATATGAAAGACATCATAGGTTCCCTCAGAAGCATAGGTGTGAATGATGGAATCTTTATCGGTAAAGGTACCGTCTCCAACATTCCAATAATGGGTAACCGTGATATTCGGATCACTCCACGGTGTTTTACTTAAAAAACGATATATGTTACCTGTAACACATTGGGTGCCATTATCTGGTGTAATGGTAGCATCGGGCTCTTCAAATACCACTAAATCACGTTCCGTAGAATCTAAACAACCATCCGTTGTTCCAACAACCAATTTTACGGTGTATGTACCAGGTGTACTGAAGGTCTTCCCAGGTATGATTTTAGCGTAAGCACTGGTATTATCAGAGAAGTACCAATCACTCCTGCTATTTAGCGTAGCATTTGAAGCTACGGTACTTTGACATTCTAACTTGAAATAATGATTATCAAAACACTGACTAGAATCTGTGACTGTAAGTATTGCTGTAGGCTCAGGAGATACAAATACATTATCCGTCGCCGTATCTAAACAGCCTAAGTCAGTTTCTGTGATTAACATGACCTCATGAGTTCCCGTATCTGAAAAAGTCGTCTTTAAACTTCCTTGGCTCGGATATGACTTACCTTCAACGATCCATTCGTCATCAAAGGTTCCCCCAAAGACGGTATTATCGTTTAATTCAAATTCATTATTCCCAAAACATGCATCCAGGACACGGATATCAATAACAGCCTCTGCAATAGGATTGACAACCAGGGTACTATCGATGGTATCTCTACATCCGTAATCCGTTTCTGTGATCAATTGGACCTTTAGAGTTGCTGAATCAGGAAATACATATCTGATGCTTGAATCTACAGATGCATTGTAGTTCGTATCCAAATCCCCATTACCAAAATCCCAATAAGAAATATAACGACCAGTTGGAGAGTAACTAGAATCTACAAAGATGGATTCATTTTGCTCGCAGTAATTGCCAAAAGGAAGGGCTATTCTAGCAATTGGATATGGGTATACGACCAAGGCGGTATCAAGTGTATCTCTACAACCCTTTTGGGATTCCACGATGTAGCGCATATCATTTACGGATACAGAATCAAAGGATATGGTAAATAATGAATCTTGACTTTGAACATACTGTCCATTGGACTCACGAATCACTTCCCATTCGGAGGATTTCCAAGAGTCCTGGTCATAGGTGGTACCATCCGTTAGACGGAAAACATTTTCTTTGGCGCATCGCACGACAGAATCCTCAGTAATACCTGCATGAATTAGATTTGCTCGCATCACATAGCTAGAGTCAATGGCTACACAATTGGTAGAGGTATCCAATACACGTAACCATAACTTCATATCGCTAGTGACGTTAAACGTGCTAGACGTACTGGAGTCTTGCCATTTGTAAAGGAATTTCTTTGACTCAGGAGCCTCCATCACGATATCGAGTTTATCTGCACATTGAATGGTGGTATCTTCAAAATCAAAAATGGGGCCAGGCAAAACATTGATAATTTTACTACGATACACGGTATCTATTTTATCACAGTTGTTCTTCACAATGGCCTTCATTACAATGTAGTATGTACCGACTTTCTCAAAGGAGTGTATCAATGAATCCCCTTCTTCCTCTTCCGTACCATCTCCAAAATTCCAACGTATACCTTGTACATTTTTTGCAATGTATTCTGCCTTTAACTTTACCGGTTCACTTGGGCATTTACCTTTTCTAGATATTAAAAAGTCATATTCAACATTCTCAAATAGCGCTCCTGCTGAATACGCATAACTCTCATATGGTCCAGTACCATAGGCAGTACACACAAAACCACTATCGCATTCAATTACATTAGAACTTGGGTTCTGCACCTTTACTTGGGCATAGGCATATGGTTGTGAACCAACATTTGTAAACTGCGACTTATTCAAAAAAGTCCCATTTAGCTTAACGGCATGGGTGGCATTTTTATCTACTAGAATGTTTACCCAGTGGTTCCGCATGTTACTTGTGGTTGCCGTACCTACAATGGTTTTTAAAAGCCTTTGATTTGCATCCGGAGAAATAAATAATGCTGGATCTCCATCATTTCCCGACATTCCGTTACAACGACCACATTTCATGTATTGTGCGAGGTAGGCTGGTTCTGATGTTTCGACCACTGCCGCCGTACCACTACCTACATCTATTGTTATCCAATCACCGGCCTTCGGGATGGTTGTGTAAGTGCTTCCATTAATTTTTACTGTTGTTTTGTCTTTTGCTGCAATAACGCGATAGACGTAACCGTCACTCTGATTTGCAAAAGGCATTACCACATATTTCTTACCCAGCGCATTGGTGGGTAGCACCTGAGTATACAGATGATCTCGACCAGTTATACCAAACCCCGTACGACAGTTTTCCTTAGGGGTATAGGCAGAGCGTTGTCCTGAAAATACATTTATTTTACCACATCCATTTATTACCCGAACCCGTGTTCCTGTTAAATCTCCTGCTTTCGCACCACCACCGGTCCAAGAATAGGCTGCGGGATCTGTTCTTCTCGTTCCGTCGCTGGGGTCTGACTGCACCTGATAAACTTGCCCTTTACCCATGCTAATGGTAAAAGGCTTACCAGCTGCTTTACCCCCTTTTGTTACCACAGATGGAGTGATTTCAACTTTTACCCCATTATCCATAGCCACGATGGCAAATTCACTTTCGGTATAAGACCCGGAACCCACGTTTGGAGAAAAAGCCGGAATAAAAAATTCTGGCGCCGCCGGAATACTTTGTTTGGGCAATACAAATGTACCATCCGAGCGATTAAGCTCAAGGTTCATGCAATACACATTCACCGGAGCTTTAGAAACCAATCGCAACCCTTTCTTTGCATTTTGATCAGTGCCACTAAATTCTGAACCTTTCGGATAGTAATAAACGTTATCCACCGCAATTCGATTCACCTTGTTTTTGGTGATGTTATAACTAACGGCAGAACCCGTTAACCTCGGGTTGTCCACGGTTACTTTGGTATCGTAATCACTGGTAACGAACAATAACAGTGTATCTGGATATGGGTTAGAATTACCACCCCAACCCGTTCGGGTTTCCATCTCCAAAAAGGTCATGTAAAATTCAGTCCCTGTTGAACTTATTTGAGCCTTTGAATTTTTGTGAATCCCCAAAATGGCAAGAGCTACGCATACTCCGCGCAAGCCTTTAATTAGTTTCGTGACATTTGATTTCATCGATTGTATTGTTAAACAGCTTTCAGCTGCACGAATTATTGACGTAAAATGTTGCCTTTTTGTTGTAACGGATTCCTAGGAAATTACACCACTTATCAACAATTCTTCTTGGTTGTACAGTGTAACGAACTGACCAGGAGTAACGTTTTTTTGTAATTCACTAAAGACAACTATCATATCACCCGAACTATTCCGCTCAATATGACCGTCAAATGGCTTTTGACGATACCTGATTTGTGTGGAGTAAATATGACGATTATCGGACAAATCAATCCCCCTATCTCTCAGAATATGAACATCTTCTGAGGTAATCGTTAAACCACGGTAGAGGAGCGCAGGATGATCTTCACCTTGACCCACATAAATCACGTTATTTTCAACGTCTGTTTGAAGCACAAATAATGGTTTGGGCTTGCCTCCGATGTCTAAACCTCTTCTTTGACCCCGAGTGTAATAATGAGCTCCGCGATGTTCTCCTATCACTTTTCCCATTTCGGGGTTAAGTTTTAATCGTTTAATTGCTCCTTCCGCATTTGGTTGATCTTGAATTTGTTTGGCATAGGCCAATACTTCAGGGTGTGTGTCTGTTATCTCAATTACCTTTCCTTTTTTAGGTTTGAGCTGTTGCTGTAGAAACTCTGGAAGACTTACTTTACCGATGAAACACAAACCTTGCGAATCTTTTTTTTCAGCCGTTACCAAATCGATTTCTTGAGCGATTTCACGAACTTTAGATTTTTGTAACTCACCAATCGGGAACAATGCTTTAGATAACTGATATTGATTCAGTTGACACAAGAAATAACTCTGATCTTTATTGGAATCAATTCCTCGGAGCAATCGATATTCTTCTTGTTCATTTGAAAGCTTCATCACATCTTTTCGAACATAATGACCTGTAGCTACCTTATCTGCTCCTAATTTTAATGCTTCCTTTAGAAATAAATCAAACTTTATTTCTCGGTTACACAGCACGTCTGGATTCGGTGTTCTTCCTTGTTCATATTCGGAAAACATGTAATCTACAATACGCTTTTTGTAAGATTCACTAAAGTCAATCACTTGAAAGGGAATCCCTAATTGTTCCGCCACCATCATGGCATCGCGGCTATCATCAATCCAAGGACATTCATCCTCAAGGGTTACCTGTGCATCGTTCCAATTTCGCATGAACAACCCCACAACATCATAACCCTGCTGCTTCAGCAGATATGCAGCTACGGAGCTATCTACTCCACCACTCATCCCTACTATGACTCTTTCCTTAGACATTAAATTTTACCTAACCATTTACGAAGAAACCACTCAAACGAGAATAAAGAAAATATGAACGCCAGGAACACCCATGATTCTTCAAAAGACCACCAATCGTGTTTTACGCTTAACACGCGAGCATCCCAATTGTTTTTTTGAGCCAACGTCATCATATCATCCAAATCCATGGATTTTCCCAGAAACATACCATTGGTTTGCTTGGACCATTCTCTCAACTTAGAATGATCGGCTAAGGTATTTCTTTCCTCCAACGTACTTTCATTTACCTCCCAAACAAAACTAGATTGCTCACCTGTTTTAGCACGAATAGATACACGTAACTCTCCTTTAGAAGGCGCATTTATGTAAGACTGATACATGTTATTCTCAATCTGGTAGTTCAGTTTTTGTTCCTTCCCATCTATTGAGGCAACGACTTCGAAATTCTTGTCTGAAACTTGATTACCCGCATCATCTCTAAACACCCATTTCACCTCAAGCGACTCTCCAGCGTGTACATCGTGTTGATGATTCAGTATTTCTATTCCCCTAACCCTAGAAGACGATCTACTCAAGAACTGTACATTTTGCACGACCCATTGATCAAATTGATTGGCATTTTTATTCAAACGCATCTCATTCAGCCTCCATCGCCATATTCCAGAGCCAAGAAACCAAGAACTGACGGCTTCTGCGTCGTGGATAAATGCCAGAGGGTACTGGGTTTCACTTCCATTCCAATTTTGATAAATTACAATTTTTGCTTGCGGCACTTGCCATACGACAAGAGGTGAACTAGCAGCACTCCAAAGGTTTATGTAATCACGGTTTTCATCCAAGTTAAAAAAGTCAAACTCCTTGTTTAGCCTGGGCGTCACAGCTTGAAAATTAGATGTTAATCGAACGGATTTTTTGACCGAGTATGGAGCCATTTCTATCGCTGTTCGAAGGGCTGACTGATTACTCACAAAAAACCAGAATGGCTTTCGTGTAGCAGAAATTTGTTTCAATAAGGTTCTGCTTTTTACCCCATACAAAACGTATACATCTCCACTGAAGTCTATTCCTTCACGCTCTGAATAGGTTTTAATTTGATATTGCTTTTGACCTGCCAACGCTCTTTTAATTGCGCCGATATCTGGATGCGTTTCTCCATAAATAAAATGGATCTTTTTGACATCCTTTTTGACCTGAATTGGAATACGAAGAGTATTATTTAAGGTGTTTTTCTCATTAGAAACGGGCTTTAAATTGGCTTCAAGCCAAAATACTCCATCTTTTATTGGCGGAATAATGTTCGTTTTCCATGATTTCACTTGGTTAAACTCAGTAATACTCCAAGGTTCTAAGAAGGTTTCATTTCCACCAAAATTAAGAGTAAGACTTACCGTATTTCCAATCGCTTTTTGAGCACGGGCTTTAATTTCTATTTCCGTTTTATTTCCAGAGAAAACTGTTTTGTTGGCCAAAACAGCATTCAATTCTAAATCAGGATACACATTGGTATCACCTACCCCTTTGGTAAAAACTGGAATTCCCGTTCTTTTTTCAGACTCCGATGAATTCAAAATGGACTGGCCATTATTTACAATACCATCGGAGATAACCAAAGCCAACTTTGATGGAGAATTTAAACGGCGTATGTGTTGATTTACCTTATCTAATCTACTCACTTGGGCGTTCAAAGAATCCCGATTAGAAAAAGGAACAACAGCATCGCTGAATGCCCAGTACTTGAATTGTATATGATCCAATTCTGATGTTTGATCTTTGAATTCATTTACAACTCTGATCACCTCGGTTGAGTCAGAGGAGGATACATCAGCATAAACATGCCAAATAGGAGATTCACTTTTTTCAGTGTTACCCTCCCAACGAGGATTAAACAACCAAAAGCACAGTAAGAATAAGGCTATAAATCGAAGTATGGCAGCAACCTTCCAGGCCGTGCTTTTACTCCAATGTGCTTTGTACAACCAATAGGTTAGTCCGGCAGCTGCAAGGACCGAAGTTGGCCAGGCATACCAAACTACCTGCATTTAGACTAGCTTATTTACGAATTTGAAACTTCTGGCTTTCTACCCCAAGGAGCGTAGTGGCTTCCACCACATACAATCCGTTTGGCAAAGAAACCAATGGTAGTGTTACCGATGAATTTGGCTCTGAAATCTTTTCTGAGTAAACGATTCTACCGTTTAAATCCAGTATATCAACCTGTTCAATCGCACTGATTGAACGAATATTTAATACATCAGAAACAGGGTTCGGAAATACCGACACTTGAGTAACTTCAACATTTTCTGAAAACAAACCCCATCTCGACATGATCTGATAGTTTAATGTATCTACTATTTCTGGGTTTGCTTCGTCCCATATAGCATAGGATACGTAAGCCGTATCTGCCGTTCCATCTGGATACACATCTAGTTTCAAATCAACGGTATCACCTGCTGAAATTGGACGGAATTGTGCTGCATCCACAAAACTTGGATAACAATCGCTATTGTCGCAAAATGAAACAGACCATGACTCTGGAAAGTCTACGCTTACCTTTTTATATTTAATGGTAATATCGGCATCTGTATTGTTGTAGAATTTGATCTTACAGGACTTGAAACCATCTTTTAACCGATCATTTTCTACATATTCATATAATTCCTTACTATCCACAAAACCAATACTTTGGGCCTGTACATTGAAAAGAAAGGCCAAAGAAGCCACCGCAGTCAAAAACTTTTTCATAGGGCAAAAATAGGCAATAGATAGGAATCAAGCATGTAATGAGTCTAACCAGGACATCAAAGTTTTGTAAGAACCTCCGAAAAGTGAGTGATTGGAAATATCGGTTGGCAGCTCGGGGATATTTGAGTAATTAAAATGAGATGTACAAATACCCGCATTCATACCTCCTTCAACATCTGTTTTCAGGTTATCTCCTATGTAAATACAGTTTTGAGCATGTGTTTTACAAGATTCAAACGCTTTTATAAAGAACGCTCTATTTGGTTTGGCTTCACGAATCTCTTCTGAGGTTTGAACAAAATCTATCCATTGACCGATTCCTGACTCTCTCAACTTTATGCGTTGCGTTTCGGTAAAACCGTTGGTTAAGATGCCAATATTCACCTCGCGTTTTAGCGTGGTGAGCACTTCAATTGCATTGGGAATTAAACGCGTCATTCTCGGACAAATATCCAAATACTCTTGCCATACATCTTTTGGATACAGTGCGGGTGATAAACCCATTTTGGCAAATGTATCATGAAACCGAGCTACCCTCAGAACTTCCTTGGAAACCTCCCCCTTTTCATATCTCGACCAATACGCGGCGTTAACATCTTGATAAAGTGAAATAAATTGTTCCTCTTGGAAGCCTGTATGGTATTCTAATTGATGTCGTT